>NZ_JAMYSE010000071.1:0-32526 GCF_040321795.1 Mesorhizobium sp. M0244
ATCCTCGAACAGGCGCGGCACGCGCACATAGAGCACGGAATGATCGAGCCGTGCCGCTTGCCGGCCGAAGGCGCAGGCCAGCCACGACTTGCCGGTTCCGGTCTGGCCGGTGACGATCAGGTTCTCATGCGCCTTCAGCCATTCACCCTGCGCGAGCGCCATGGTGCTGCGCCGGTCGAGCCCGCGCGGCGCGGCAAAGTCGATGTCCTCGATGCAGGCTTCGGGAAAGCGCAGCCTGGCTGAGGCGAGCCGGTTCCGGACGCGCTTGTCGGCCCGTATGGCGACCTCGCGGTCGAGCATCAGGCCGAGCCACTCATCACGGCTAAGCTCGTTGGCGTTGTTCCGTTCGGCCAGTTCGCGCCAAGCGGCAGCCATGCCGGCCAGACCGAGGGCCTGCATCTGGTCGAGGGTGGGGTTCGTCAGCATTCTTTCTTCCTTTCCTTCACTGGTAATAGGTGGAGCCGCGGATGTTGGCGTGCTGGGGTGTCGGCTTTGCCGGTTCAGCGGAGCTGGCTCGGTCGAGGCCGGCTTTGAGGATGGCGGTGACAGAGGAGTAGGCGATCGCGTTGATCAGCAGCGCCCGCTCGCAGGCGGCATCGAGACGCTCCGGCCCATAGCGCGACGCCAGCGACAGAATGCCCATGGCCGAGCGGTATCCCTGCTCCGGATGTGGCCGGTCGCGCATCATGCGCTCGACCAGAATGGCGACGTTGGGGCCGATCCTTGCCGCCCGGCTGATCAGGCTGGCCGGTGTGGTGTTGGCGTAGCGCTGGTGCGCCTTGGGCATGTGTTCGTTGACGGTGACATGGCCGGAACGCTGCGAGCGACGCACATGGCTGGCGACACGCTGGTGGTCGTGGAAGATCTCGACCACTCGGTGCGTGAGCCGCACCTCGACGGTGCGCCCGATCAGCCGGTGCGGCACCGAGTAGAAGGTCTTGTCGACCTCGACATGGTAGTCAGGATGGACCTTCGCTGACTTCCACTCGGCGTATTCGAACGGTGCCGCCGGCAGCGGCTTCAAGGCAGCCCGCTCGATCTCCTCGAACAGTTCGCGGCGGCTTTGGCCGACATGGCGCATCGGCCGGTTGTTCAGCTCCTCGAGCAGTTCGGCGATCGCCGCGTTGAGTTCGGCGAGCGAGAAGAAGGACTGGTTCCTCAGCCGTGCCAGGATCCAGCGCTCGATGATCAGCACCGCGCCCCGACCTTGCCTTTGTCGCGCGGCTTGCGGCTGCGGGTCGGCAGGATGGTGGTGTCGTAATGCTCGGCCATCGCGGCAAAGGTCGCGTTCAGCGTCGGCTCGAACCACAGCGCCTTGACGACACCGGCCTTCAGGTTGTCGCACACGATCGCTCTGGTGACGCCGCCGAAGAAGGCGAGCGCTCGCACCTGGCCCTCGATCCAGTCCGGCAGCTTTTGGCTGGAGCTGGCAAAGGCGAAGGTCAGATTGGAGGCGCCCAGCACCGCGACAAAAATCTGCGCCGGGTAAATGGCGCCGGTCGCCGGATCGATCACCGGCACCGTCTGCCCGGCATAGTCCGTCTGCATCACCGCGCCCGCCGCATGCCGATTGCGGAATGTCGCGCTCGTCCGGCGCTCGAAAGCGGCGAAGTGCTCGCAGAACCAGGTGTAGCCGTAGCCGTCGGGATGGGCGGCGCGATACTCCTGCCACAACAGCGTCAGCGTCACCCCCTTGCGCTTCAACTCCCGGGCGATCAGCGCAAAGTCCGGTTCGCTCAGATCTTGCGGCGGACGACCGGCACGGCCGAACAGTAGCCGCTCAAGCGTCGCGTCGTCATGGCCCGGCGGCAGCGGCCAGCATGACAGCCCGGCCTCCCGCGCCCGCAGCAAATAGGTCGATACTGTCGTCTTACTGATCTTGAGCCGTTCCGACACCTCACGCACCGAAAGACCCTGCTCATGGGTCAGGCGCAAGATCGCTTGGATATCCCTCACGCTCGTTCGTCTCGCTTGCTTCCGTCTCGGCATGGCCCCTCTCAACATCATCGTGAGAGGCCAAACTGCCAGAACGGCGCAGCCAAGAACCGACCGCTAAATCCGCTCCCGAAAACTGTCCGGGATTTAGCGGAATCGCTGTCCGCGAATTACTGAAATCACTGTCCGGGATTTAGCGAAAAGGGTGTCCGGGAATTACCGAAACACGCACAACTATGCATCGAAGCCGTCGAGGATCGGGCGACCCCCGAGGAGGCTCGTAAGGCCTTCGAGGCGGCTGCCAGGGAGGAGGGGGTGCTACGATCCTCTGTTTAGGTCTCCTGTGTCCCTGTGCCCCCTCGGCTAGGGTCGATCGCCGTCCAGCGAGAAGCTCCGAAACTCGATTCCGAGTTGCTTGAGCCGCTCTACACCGGGAACCTCTGCCGCCGGGTGCACGAGCCCAAGGATGGAGTCGGATCGGAAGGGTAGGGGGACATGCAGGGCCTCACCTGCCTTGAGGACGCCACTGACAAGCTGCCAGGGCACGGCGACGGCGCGCAGTGTTCTGCCTTGTGATGCGGCGATCTCTTTCATGAGTCGTCGGAACGGTACCGGTTCGGGGTTGGCCAGCCCTACCGGCTCCGGCAGGGGCATGTCAGACTCGGCAATACGCACCATGGCGGCTGCCATGTCCGCCTCATGCACGGTGAACTGATGGGAGCGCGCTCCGATGAGAGGTGTGACCGGCAGGTTGGTGAGCTTGCGGAGCGCGCCTGCCATCCCGCCCCAACCGGGGCCGTACACCAGTCCGAGGCGGGTGGAGACACCTCCCAGACTGCTGGCGGTGAGCTCGCAGGCCAGCTTCGCCTGACCGTACAACTGTCGGGTTCCCTTACAGGCGGACATCGAGGAGATAAAAATGACCCGGCGAACCCCTGCGTCGGCGGCATTGCGCAGGAGGTGCTGCGAGCCGGACACATTGACACCCCACACATCGCCGGCGCTGACGAGAGTCAGGTCCCATGCACCGTGGATGAGCACATCTAGGTCGCTCAATGCGGCCCCCGACGGCGGGCGCTTGATCTCGTATGGGCGCCACTCGGCGACGCCAACCATTGCGGCGGCAGAGTCGGAGGTCACCCGGTTCAAACGGGCGAACGCGATGACCTCATGCCCTTCTTCGGCGAAGGCGGCACGCAGGATGGTCCCGACATATCCATTGGCTCCGGTGATACCGACCCGCATTGAACGCTCAACCCGTCAGCTGCATCGCTTCGCAGGCGATGCGATGTGAATTGGCCATCACAGTCAGAGTAAAGGTAGTAGCTGGCACATTTGGGAAAACCGACCCGTCGATGAGATGGATACGGTCCCAGCGCGCCAGCCGCCCGAGGCGGTCTGTCGTCGCACTCCCGGTATGCGGCTCACTGGCGTGGGGAAAGCTGCCGCCAAAGTGGTAGCTCTTGGCCCCGCCCGACCACAGCATCCGCGGCGTGACTGGCCACAAGTCAAGGTAAGGTGCCGCGCTGCGGATCCGCTTTATTACGTCAGGCAGCATCGGAGGCACGTCTTTGCCCCTGACCCTGGCCTCGCTGAAGCCCTCCGAAGTGAGGGTGATCTGGGGTAGCTCATCAGGAGCTGCGGACACCTGGGCGGTGACCCGGACCTTGGGTGATGCCCAGGACGGCAAGTAGCCCAGGCCTACCGTCAACCGGCTCAGGAGCCGATCCGTCACGAAGGCGGCGGCGCGGTGTTGGAGGAAGCCGGGAAGCGCATCGTAGTATGCCGGGTTGAACGGATAGAAGTGAATCTGTGAGACATCGAAGCCCTCGTCGTCCCGGACGATGACCATGTTGAACTGGTTGAGTGTGAACTCGCGCCTTGTACGTGGGTCGGGGGTCGGCTTCATGGACATCATTGGAAGAACGAATTGAGCCGATTCCGAAAGATGTACCGGCTGGTCCGATCCGAGCGAGCCCAGGATCAGCCGGGTGGTCCCGATTGCTCCGCAGCCCACGAAGACCCGGTCGGCTGTGAATCGCTGGATCCGGCCGCTGGACAGCTCCCGGGCCTGCACGACGGCCGTGTCGCCCTCCTGGTCGACTCGCACCGCGAGCAGCCCGCTGTGGTAGTCGATCCTCCCGCTGCGCCTGAAGCGATCGAAGCTGTGCGAGGCCGAATAGACCAGCGACCGCGGGCACCCAGTCATGCACAGGCCGCAGGGCTGGCATTCGGGCGCTGAGAAGGCGAGGCGGGCGCGGCCTATCGTTATTCCCGTGGAGCGCACTCGATCGCGGTGCCGGGCGTAGTTGGCCAGGACCATCTGCGTCCGCGGCGCCAGCGGCGGAAGCGGGTCCGCGGATCCGATGAGCGGGAACCACTCCTCGAGATCGTCGGACTCTCCAGCGAAAGGAATGTGACCCAGGATCGTCCGATAGTGCTCTTCCATATCCGAGAAGTCGAACGGCCATCCCTTGAACGTGGCGGCGCTGAAGGGCATGATCTGGGCCCCCCAGACATTGCTGAACCCCCCGTAGGCGCTTGATATGACAGCTGAGTTGACTCTTCCCTCGGAGTGGACGCCGTCGAGCTGGCCCTTGTTGACAAACGGGAAATCGGATCCGTAGCTTCTCTTTTCAGGCAGCGAATCGGACTGGACCCGCTTGGGTTGCAGGCTGACCCCGCGGACGTCCTCCTCATCCCAGTTGTCGACACGCAGCTTGGACAGCCTGGAGATTACCTCCTGCGTCTCCGCGTCAAGCACGGTGCCCGGATCGAACACGGTTATCTTCTCGTCCGGTTTCTCGGACAGCGCCAACACGGCGGCGGCTGCAGCCGGACCCGAACCAATGATTATCGAAGCCGGCATCTACTTTCCGCGCCCACCGCCTTGCGCGGCTGTGTCCAGTATCTGCTTGGTTGCCTGTTGGCGCCGCCGGCGCAAGCGCCGCACCAGCTCGATCCGGCCGGCGACGTGGCCTGCCGCGGCCAGCCCCACGCCAGCGATTATCGCCGCGGACCGGGCCAGCCCATGGGCGTCACCCTTGGCCACTTGCAAAATCTCCCGCGGTACGCCCTTGGTCAGCGCGTGCCAGACGAAGCGGGTCTCTGCACCCAGTGTGGCGGCGTCGCCCATCTGGGCAAAGGCCTCGACCTTCCCCTTGTTGACGAACAGGCAGCGGCGCCAGAAGTACCTCCAGGTCGGCCGTGAGGCGGGCACGAAGTGGCGGACGGTCGCCGCCGGTTCGTAGATGACCGCCTCACTGCCCCTGAGGTGCGCCACGCGGTGACACATGTCCATGTCGTCGTGACGGTCGGAGTGGAACCCTCCCACCTGCTCGAGGAGGGTCCGCCGCACCGACATGTTGGCTCCTATGAGGTGAGCCAAAGGACCTCGGCTGGTCGGAAGGCCGTCATAAGCGCATCCGAACACCCAGTCGAACTGCACAGGAAACCAGGCCGGGCGACTCGTCTCGAAAACCGGTATGGGGCGCCCGCCGACGGCGCCGATGCGCTTATCCCGGTACGGTTCGATGAGAATCTCGAGCCAGTCCTTGTCGGCCGCCGCATCGTCATCCAGGAACGCCAGGATCTCTCCAGCGGCTGTCTCGGCTGCCGTGTTTCGGGCCGCCCCCAGATGCCCGTCATCCTTGTTCTGGATCACCCGTATCGGAGGGGTCGATGCTGCGAAGTCAGCCCAGTACGCGGCACAACGGTGGAACAGGGGCTGGTCGACAGATAGGATGATCTCGCAGGGTTGCAAGGTCTGCTCCTGAACCGAGGCCACCGACTGAAGCAACAGCTCCCATCTGTCCTCGGAGTAGGCACAGATAATCACTGAGATCGTAGGGGGGGGCGGGACCTGCCGGCGTTCGCTGCTGACGCCATCCTCGGGCTGCCCGGTTTTGGATCCAGGCTGACCGGTTGTGGCAACGGCAACGTCATGACCGCGGCGGGCGAGACCGATACTTAGGTTCCGGACGTGGCCCCGCTGGCCAACGCCAATCGGCGAATAGGATTGCGCAAGCATCAGAATACGCATCTAGGAATTCTCCCGACTTGAGCTGCCAATGTCTGTCCAAACTCTTCGATAGACGGTGCGATGGTCTTGGTTTTTGAAACGCCAGGCTTCCACGCGGGATTCGGCCTACCCGGAAGCCGGTTTTCAGCATAAAAAGTCACCAACCAGGGCCGAGGTTTGCGCCATCGTAGGCTTGCTTCCGTCGAGCGACCCGATCACCGGCTGGAGGAAGGTGCGGACCACATTGGCGCCCATCGCCACCGCGTCGTCGAGAACGCGGGTGACCTCCTCCTGCGACCCGTAGGTCAGATAGTGGTTGTTTACGCCGGTCACGAAGAACGGCCTGCCGTCCAACGCAAAGTTCGTTCCGGAAGTCTTGATGCAGGACGTTGCCGACGGATCGTCCGCGGCGCTCACGACTGCCGGAACGGACAGCAACGCGGACACCAGCACCCGCAGTCCGGCGTTCCTCACTCGTTGCCAGTCGATGATCATCCTGGCATTTGGCTCTCGCCGGCCACAGGGTGCAATGGCCCCTAAGGATTACCTCCTCTGACCTCACACAGCCCGGCGTCGTTCGGGCATAGTGGTGCTTAGCCGCTTCCAGCCGCTCGAGTATGGACCCGTGCTGTCAGGCATCTTTCAATCAAGTGTTCGGCTCCCCACATGGCGAGTCCCCGCAACCACAGTAGGTGGAAACCATCCTCGCGCTGCGGCTTTCCATCTGCCGCCCTTGGCTCGCGGGCCCGCGGCGGAGTCCAGGGTAGGCGGATCGCCTGAGGTGGTTCTCGTGGAAGCTGTAAGCTGGCGTCCTTTTGAAATCCGCCGTGGGAACAACAATGCGCATTTGCCTGAGTCTCGATCCGTCCCGGCTACTGCGATGGCACCTCTGGCTGGCAGAAGCGCTCGCTGAAGTGCCCGGCAACGAAGTCTCCTGCGCTTTGGCGGCCGGTCGCTGCCCGCTGCCGTTAATCTGCCGTCTGCTGCTCGAACTCGAACAACTGGTCTATGGCTTTCGTGGGAACGGCGCCATCGACCCCGTCGAGGCGGCGCTGCGGTGCCTGCCGCCGCCTCCGGCCGACCAAGTGGATGTGGTGATCGATTTGAGCGGGGCAGAATCGCTCCCGGCGGGGCGGCGCGTGCTCACCCCGGTCTTTAACGGCGCACCCGGCGAGATCGGAGTCGTGGCGGCCTGGGTGAATCATCAGGATCTTCTCGTCGACCTGCATGACACGGCGCGCCCGTTGCGGCCGTGGACGGCGCGTCCGGCCAGTGGAGACCGTGAAGTGTTGGCAGCGAGGCTCGACAGCGCCCTTTCCTGCGCTGTGCCGCTGATCCTCAAAGCCCTGTGCGAGGAAACCGGTTCAGCTGCGTCCGGTATCCGCGGTCCACGCACGGCAGTGCCTTCGTTTGGGGCGCTTTCGGCGCTTGCAAGGGCGACCGGCACGGTTGCATCGAAGACGATCGGGCTTTTGGACGTCCTGGCGAGGGGCGGCAGGATGTGGGGGATTGGCTGGCGCTTCGATGAATCGGCGAGCCTGCTCGACAAAGGCGAAGCAGCCTTCCGGGTGCTCACCGGAAATGCCGACAGCTACCTTGCCGACCCGTTCCCGTTCCGGCACCAGGGGCAGGATTTCATCTTTGTCGAACAGTACCTCTACTCGAAGAACCGGGGGTGCATTGCGGTCGTGCCAGTGAACCGGGACGGGACAGCCGGCGCATCCCGGATCGTCGTAGAGGAACCGCATCACCTCTCGTACCCGTTCGTGTTCGAGCAGGATGGGCAGATCTGGATGATCCCCGAATCGGGGGCGGCCAGGAGTGTCAGCCTCTACAGGGCAGTGGAATTCCCTTACCGGTGGACGCGGGAGGCCTGCCTCATGGAAGGCATTGAGGGCTACGATACCACGCCGCTCTGCCATGAGGGCGGCTTTTGGTTTTTCGTCAGCCCAAGGCTTTGGAGGTCCACATCCTGGGATCTCCTCAGCCTCTACCGTGCCGAGAGCCTGACCGGGTCTTGGACGCCCCATGCCGCCAACCCCGTCCTGCTCGATGCAAGGCTCAGCCGGCCCGCAGGCGCCGTCATCCGACACGGCGGACGCACGCTACGCCCGGTCCAAGACTGCGCGCGCGGTTATGGCGGCGCGGTGACGTTCTGCCAGATCGATGCGCTCGGCGCGTCGGAGTTTGCCCAGACCCCGGTCGGTCGCATTTGGTCCGGAGCGTTGGGGTGTCACACCTACAACCGCCGGTCTGGCTTGGAGGTGATCGACCTGTTCGGGCATATCCGGGGTTTGCGAGAGGTCACGACCTCGTATCGTTTGCTGATACCCGACGCGCCGGTCTCGGGACCGCGCGGGGTCTCGGGACCGCGTGGGCAGTCCCTCTCTTGGCCGGTTTCGCCGGGTTTAGCTACCCGTAGCCAGGCGGTCGAGCGCAAGGTGCCCCGCCTGCGAAGGGCCGGGCGCGCTCGACCCTTCTCGGGCACAGAATAAGCTCGGAAATCACGGCCGAGTGGAGGCGCGAGCCCACCTGCACTTCGCAGCTTCTGGCCAGTGGCAAGTCAGCGTTGCGCTGGACGTTCATTTCTTCACGCCGGCGACCTTCGCGCCTTCTGCACGGCTCGCTCGGTAGAAATTGTCGCTTGTGAGCTGGTCCCAGCCGCGGGTCGATGAATGTCCTCGCTGGGGTTGAAGGTGGACCCAGAGGTCTAAACGGGTTTGGCAACGCTGCCAACACAGCTGCTGAAGGTGATCGGTGCCGCTGCCGTACTATCCGCGGTGGTCGTATGGCTGGAAATAACCTGAAGGGATACCCCAAAAGAGCTAATCATCTATTTGCTTTTCCTAACCATCTATCGTCCTTCCATTTCAGATCTGCATCAGTAATCGTCGCATAACAAACCAAGATTAGGGGGCCATAAGCTTAGCAATCTTCTTTCATTTCATCTTCATTTCATAAGGGCCGGGAGTCCGCATATGGTTGGATCAAGCACATCCGTGGATGTGGCGGTCATTGGAGCTGGCCGCTGCGGCTTGTCGCTGGCCGCGCATTTGCGTGCGCGCGATGTGGAGCACCGGATTTTCGGGGAGCTCATGGGGTCATGGAAGCACAATATGCCCCCCGGATGGGTCCCATCGTACGACCTCAAAGCGCTGCCATGAATGCCCTTCTCTCCAGCATTCTCGCCCCCGTCGGTGCCACATCGCCGCCTGACCCGGTAAATGTCGCGCTACGGCGATCACTGACTCTGCCCCGAGTCAGCTTCGTCGTCCCGACGCTCAATGAAGCCGAGAACCTCCCTTGGCTTCTGCCGCGCATCCCCAACTGGGCGCATGAGATCATTATCGTGGATGGTCGTTCGACTGACGACACGGTCGCGGTCGCGCGCCGCCTGCGAGAGGACGTGAAGGTTGTGATGGAACCCCGGCGGGGCAAGGGCGCTGCACTGCAAGCGGGATTCCTGGCCGCCACAGGCGACATCATCGTCATGCTGGACGCCGACGGCTCCATGGTACCGGAGGAGGCGATCGTCTTTGTCAGTGCGCTGATGGCCGGCGCGGATCTCGTCAAGGGTTCACGCTTTATCCAGGGCGCCGGCACCGACGACATGTCGCTGTTCCGGATGTTCGGCAATAAGGGGCTGACCCTGTTCGTGCGGCTGCTCTATGGCGGTTGGTTCTCCGATCTATGCTACGGATACATAGCCTTCTGGACCAAGCACGTCGCCACGCTGGACTGCGATTGCGATGGGTTCGAGATCGAGACCCTCATCAACGTGCGGGCCTTGAAGAACCACCTCAATATCGTCGAGGTGGCGAGTTTCGAGGCTCCGCGCATCAGCGGTGTGAGCCATCTGCGCGCCATGCCGGACGGCTGGCGCGTCCTGAAAACCATCCTGCGCGAGAGGGTGCACCAACAGCGCAGGCGGAGTGCGACAGCCTGTGTTGTCGGTGGACAGACCTGATGCGAATCCTGATGGTTGCCGCTCGCTGCTACCCCCTCATAGGCGGCATCGAAACTCACATCCAGGAAGTCGGTCCCCGCTTGGTGGCGCGTGGCCACGCCGTCGACGTGCTCACTACCGATCCCTCGGGGGAGTTGCCGGATGAGGAGGAGGTGCGCGGCATGCGCGTGCAGCGCGTGCCGGCCTGGCCGAGGGGACGGGACCTCTATGTTGCGCCCGGCGTTTATACCGCGATCCGGCGCGGGGCATGGGATCTGATCCATTTCCAAGGTTACAGCAGCTTCGTGGCGCCGATCGGGCTGCTCGCGACCCTTCGCGGGGACCTGCCGTTCATCCTGACCTTCCACAGCGGCGGGCATTCCTCCCGGCTGCGCAATGCCGTGCGCGGCACACAGCACGCGCTGCTTCGACCGCTGGTTGCCCGGGCCGCGCGGCTGATCGGCGTCTCCGAATTCGAGGCCAGCTTCTTCAGCGCCAGGATGCGCGTGCCGCGCGAACGGTTTGTCGTCATCCCGAACGGCGCCGCGATGCCGGCTCCGAGCCCCGGCATCAAGGTCGATCCGCACCTGATCGTCTCGGGCGGCAGGCTGGAGCGCTACAAGGGCCATCAGCGGGCGATCGCGGCCTTGCCCGAACTGATCCGCCGGGTACCGGACGTGCGATTGCACATCGTCGGAACAGGCCCGTACGAGGGAGAATTGCGGCGCCTCGTAGCGACACTCGGCCTCGAGAGGCGGGTCACTATCGCGAGCATCCCCGGATCCGACCGGCAGAACATGGCTGACCTCCTGGCGAGCGCCGCGTTATTCGTGCTGTTCAGCGAATACGAAGCCCATCCGATCGCTGTGATGGAAGCTCTGTCGCTGCGCCGTCCGGTCCTCGTTAGCGACACGTCCGGTCTGCAGGAACTGGCCGCTAATGGCCTGTGCCGGGCGATTCCGCCCAACGCCGGTCCTGGAGAGCTGGCCGCCGCCATGGCCGAAGAACTGAAGGCCCCTCGGCAGGTCCCGGATTTGGCCCTGCCGGACTGGGATGCCTGCGCGCATGCGCTGAGCCACGTTTATTATGATGTCCTCGGCAGCCGATCCATGCTCCGCTTGGCCCCCGGCGGCGTGACATCGTGGCCTCCTGCGACGAGGGCATGATGCTGATGATGCCGGCTCATTTCAGCGCGGGAACCAGGATCAACCCGCTCCAGGCCGGTATTCGATTCGTCTCGGGCGTTGTCGGTCCCGACCTTCGCGACGGCAGCGCCGATGCCCCATCGCAACGCGCCAATTCCGGATGGATCGCGGTTCTATGCCTGACGATCGCCGCGGCTCTACTCCTGGTCGTTGCCGGGCACGCGGCCGGGCGCCGGGGCTATGACGTGGCGCCGCCGCTCTTCTGGTCCGGTGTCGTTCTCCTGGTCGCTCCGACCGGCTTTCGCATCGCTTGGCCGACAACGGCCCGAGGTGAGCGCCTGTTCCTGCTCTTCCTGCTTGCCGAAGCCCTGTTCTACTGCAAGATAGTCTATTCCCCGACGAGCTTCAGCGGTTACGACGAGGTCTTGCATTGGATTGCGGCCGAGGATCTCATCACGGCCCGCCGGCTGTTCCTGTCCAACCCGCTTTTCCCGATCGGGCCAACGTATCCCGCCCTGGAAATCCTGACAACGGCGATCGTCGATCTGACGGGACTGCCCTTGTTCGTGTCGGGGACGCTCTTGTTGGTCATCCTCAAGGGCACGTTCATCGGTGCCCTGTTTCTGTTCCTCGAGAGCATCGCCGGATCGCCGCGTATCTCGGCCATCGCCTGTCTGGCCTATATGGGCTGCTCAACCTTCTTCCTGTTCGATTCGATGTTCTCCTACGAGAGCCTCGGCATCGTGCTGTGCGTGCTGACCTTCGCGGTCGAAGCAGCGTCCAAGGATCTCGTCGGGCGACCGAGGCTGAAGTCGCTCGGGCTGATAGCCTTGCTGTTGGCAAGCCTCGCGGTCACACATCACCTCTCGGCCGCCTTCGCCGCCATCTATTTCGGAGCGCTGGCGGCCCTCGAGGCCTTGCGCCGGCACGACCCCCTGCGGATCAAGACCAGCATTGCCGTGGGCCTCGCGGCGATCCTCGCCATAGCCCTGCCGTCCCTGTGGGTGCAGGCCCGTGGCATCCCTCTCACAGGCTATCTCGGCCCGGTGATCGAGTCCGGTTTCGACACATTGCTCGGGAAGATCGTGGGCGCGCCCACCCCGCGGTCGGAGCACCTCGGAGCGCCGGACAAGGCCCTCTACATGCGGCTGACCACCTTGCTGGCGCTCCTGCTGGTGGCAGTCGGACTGGCAACGGGATTCTTTCGGTCGCTGGCCATGGCAGCGCCGAGTGGTCCGCGCTCCGGTTGGCGTCCGATCCAGGACATTGTCAAACGCCGCTGGCGCGACAGCCGCCTCGTGCTCCTCAGCTTGCTGGCCTTCGGGCTCCCAGTCTCGGTCGCCTTCCGACTGACCATCGCTGGATGGGAAATCGGCAACCGCATGGGAACGTTCGTGTTCATCGCCGTCGGGCTGGTCGTCGCGGTGAGCATCGTCCACTTCTGGCAGGGCCGCACGCCACGCGGGTGGCGCCGCATCGCACCGGCCGTTGCTCTGGTGATCATCGTCCTGGGCGGCGTCACAAGCTCTTCGATTAATCCGATCCATGGGCGCTACAGGGTGGCCGCAGATCAGGAATCGATCGAGCCGATGGGGATCGAAACGGCACGCTGGGCCAAGGAATGGCTCGGTGCCGGCAACCGCTTCACCACTGACCGCATCAACCGCCTTCTGCTTGCGGGCTACGGCCGGCAGGACGTCAGGGTCACCATCGTCGAAGGCATCGATCCCGCGCGCATATTCGAGGCCGAGACATTGGGGCCCGACGAGTTTTGGCCCTTGGCGCGAAGCGACATCGATTTCCTGCTGGTTGACCTGCGCCTGACCACGGCTCCGCCGGTGCTCGGCTTTTACTTCCAGCCGTGGGAAGCGCAGCAGGGAGCGCCGCTCTCGGGCGCAGCGCTGCTCAAGTTCAATGACGTCAAGGGCGTCACCCGCATCTACGACAACGGCTGGATCGTCATCTATGACGTGAGGGGATTGCATGAGAGTTTGTAGCAAGCGGGACCTTCTGGCCGCGTGCCTGTGGGCGGGGGCCACGGTTGCGGCCGTTGCGGTCAGCGACAGCTTGCTCCTCCGTACTGCCCTGGGCGCGCCCATGGTGTTCCTCGTCTCGGGCCACACGGTGCTGCGGGCCATTGGCGTCAGGACAACCTCCGCGTTGGAACACTTCGTCTACGCGGTCGGAGCAAGCCTCGCCGCCGGCATCGCCGGGGGCTTTGCCCTGAACGCCGCAGGCTTCCTTACGCCCCTCGGCTGGGCGGTGTGGTTCTGGGCCGTGACGGCCGCCGCAGCACTGGTGGCCGCCGGCCGCCGCGACACTCCCGATCTGCCAGCTTGGCCGGCTCCCGCGCGGGTCCGGCTCTGGCAGGGGGCCGCGCTCATGCTAGCGCTGCTTGTAGCGACCGGAGCCTATGCGCTGGCCGTCCGGGACGAAGCGGCCTACCGGGAATTCAAATACACCGCGTTCTGGTTGTTGCCGTCGGCCGGTGGCGGGTCCGGCCGGATCACCGTCGGCATCAGGAGCGCCGAGACTCAACCCCAGCGATTCGACCTGGAAATCACCCTCGATGGGCAACCGTTCGCCGTCTTCCGATCGATCGCCGTCGCGCCGGGCGACACCTGGGCGCGGGAAATCCCGGTGCCCGTCTTGGCAACTCGCCAGACGGCCGAGGCGCGGCTCTATCGACCGGAAGACAACCGGCTCTATCGCAGCGTTTCGACGCTGGTGCCGCGCATCTAAAACGAGGCTGGACCATGCGCATCCTGCTGCTATCGCAGTTCTATCCTCCGGTGATCGGGGGAGAGGAGCGGCACGTCCGCAATCTCGGCGCGGCGCTGGCGCAGCGGGGCCATCATGTCAGCGTCGGCACCTTGATGCATCCCGGATCGCCCGAAACCGAGCTGGACGGCGCGGTCCGCGTGCATCGCCTGCGCGGGACGCTCCAGCGTCTGTCGGGCCTCCACACCGATCCCGAGCGCCGCCATGCACCGCCCTTTCCGGATCCCGAACTTGTGCTTGCCCTGAAGCGGCTGGTCGCCCGGGAGGAACCGGACATCGTCCACGCCCATAACTGGATCTACGCCTCCTTCCTGCCGCTCAAAGGTCTGAGTGGGGCACGCCTCGTGGTTACGCTCCACGACTACGGCCTTGTCTGCGCCAAGAAGAACTTCATGCACTTGGGCACCCATCTCTGCAGTGGCCCGGCGCCGGGCAAGTGCCTGCCCTGCGCCACAGGGCATTACGGGGCCGTGAAGGCAGCCGCGACCACCTTGGGCAACTGGGCGTCGAGCTTCGCCGCTCGGCGCGTTGTGGACCGCTTCATCGCGGTGAGCCACGCGGTGGCCCGTCACACCGGCCTCACCCAAGGCCGCGCCCCCTACGAGGTCATCCCCAACTTCGTGCCCGACGATGTCGGGGTGCTTGGCCCGGAAGATCCCTGCCTGCGGGAGCTACCCGGGCATGGATTCATCCTGTTCGTCGGTGACATGATGCGTCTCAAGGGCATTGACGTTCTCCTGCAAGCCTATGCCGGTCTGGAGCGGGCGCCGCAGCTGGTCCTGGTCGGGCGCCGGGTCGCCGATACGCCAACCGAATTTCCGCCGAACGTCCGAGTCTTCGGTACGTGGCCGCATTCCGCCATCATGCATGCCTGGCGGCGCTCACTGTTCGGCGTGCTGCCGTCGGTCGGGCCCGAAGCCTGCGCGACGGTCATCATGGAAGCGATGGCGTCCGGGAAGGCAGTCGTCGCAACCGACGTCGGCGGCATGTCGGATCTCGTCGATCATGGCCAGACAGGGCTTCTCGTGCCGCCCGGTGACGCACACGCCCTCGCTCACGCAATGCAGACACTTCTGGAGGACCGCGCCTTGCTGGCCCGCCTGGAGGCGACAAGCCTCGCCAGGGTTGGACGCCTCAAGGCCGGAGCGGTCGTGACCCGGATCGAGCAGGTCTACCGGGACGTCCTGCGCCCAGCCGCCAGCAGGTCCGCGGTGCCGGCGCACCAAGGTTCGGGAGGGCGATCGTGCCGGTAGACCTCGCCGGGACGGCCATTATGCGCGTGCGCCGGGCGCTTCGAAAGAGCGCCACGCTCGTCATGAATTCCGGAGCTCTGGCGATCGGAACGGTGGCAACGGCCGGTCTTGGATTTGTCTATTGGTGGCTCGCCGCCCGGCTGTTTCCGCCGGAGGTGATCGGCAAGGCCTCCGCCCTCGTATCCGTGATGGCCCTCGTCGGTGTGCTGGGGGAGGCCGGGCTCGGGACCTTGCTGATGGGCGAGATCGTCCGGCATCCCGGCAAGGAGCCCGGCCTCGCGGCCGCAGCAGCGTCCGTCGGGGTGGCGCTTGCGGTCGGCCTGGCCTTGTTGTTTGTCTTCGGGGAGGCGTACCTCAACAGCTCGACCGGGCCGATCGGCGGTTGGCTCTTGGGCGCTGCGTTCGTCCTCGGCTGCGGCCTGACTGGTCTCAGCATCGTGGCCGATCAGGCGTTCGTCGGCACTCTGCACAGCAGCCGCAGAATGATCCGGCAAGTGCTGTTTTCCACGTTCAAGCTGATGCTGATCGCCGCCGCCGCGGCCGCCGGCTACGCCTCCACTGCCACGATTCTTCTGACCTGGGTGGTCGGCCTGCTGGCGTCCTGGATCGGCGTCGATCTCTTGACCCGGGGCGGCGCGCGTCGCCTCGTTGGGCCCCCCGAGTTCCGGCTGCTGCATACGCTCCGACGCAAGGCGTTCGACCACTACGCGCTCGATGTCGCCTTGCAGGCCCCGTGCGTCATCATGCCCTACCTTGTGCTGGTTCTGCTGTCGCCGACCACCAATGCCGCCTTCGTGGCATTGTGGATGCTGGTCTCCATGGCCTCGTTGATACCCGCAGCCATGGCCACGGTGCTGTTCCCCGTGGTCAGAGCAAGCCCGAAACAATCCAGGCACGATATCCTTTTGTCGCTGACGGCGTCATTGCTCTTCTCGCTGGTCTGCGCCGCCTTTGTCTTCACCTTTTCGCAGGAGATCCTTGCGGTCTTCAATCCAGCCTATCCGGAGATCGCCGGTTCGAGCCTGCGCTTCCTCGGCTTCAGCCTGCTGGGATCGACGCTCAAATTTCATGCCTGCACGCTGGCGCGGCTGGGCGACAGGATGCGCAAGGCATCTCGCTGGTTCGCGCTGGGCGGATTTCTGGAGCTGTGCCTCGCGATCGCGGGGGCGAAGCTTGGCGGACTTCAAGGCCTGGTCCTGGGCTGGACGCTCGCCGTCAGCATCGAGGGGTTGTGCGCGGCCCTGACTTTGGCCTTCGCAATAAAACTTGATTCTGCCGCCGGCCCTGTGCACGAAGAACCGCGCCCCTCGCCGCTCCAGACTTGAGATGTCGTCCATGGCGGCCATAATGCGTTTGGAGGCGATGCGGATGTGGCGGCCATCTGGACGGAACTGAGCTGGCGCACCGGAACAAAAAGGCCGTTGACCGCCAGATTCGCGGCGCTTCGCATCCGCATTGCCGACGGGCCGCTTCGGCCTCGACCACTTAGAGAGCCGCTCCTGGCAGGGCCTGCATCGACACGCGCTCATGACGATGATCGCTTATGCTTTCCTCCAGCGCCGCCGCCTGAGAGCGGTGTGGAGGAAAAAGAACAGCCAAAGGACCCCCCTCAGCCAACCCTACCCGCCGTGCGAAGAGCCCTTCACGCAGCCCGCCTACAATCAACGCCGGAGCGATGTCCTCACTGCCGCATTGGCTCACGACATCGACGCGACCACCTCCAGCATCACCTCCGTCGCGCCGCCGCCGATGGATAGGACGCGGGCGTCACGCGCTAGGCGCTCGATCGGGCTCTCGCGCATGAGGCCCATAGCGCCGTGGAACTGCACGCACGTATACGTGACCTCGTTGACGAGTTCGCCGCAGATGGCCTTCACCATCGAAACCTCGCGCAGGCAATCTTCGTCCGCCGCCATGCGCCAAGCGGTGGCATAGAGAAACTGGCGGCCTGCCTCCACCTTCGCAGAGAGCATAGCAAGACGTTCACGGATCGCCTGCATGTCCCATAGGACGCCCCCGAATGCGCGGCGAGCTTTCACCCAGGCGAGGGTCATATCGATCGCCGCCTCGGCCGCCCCTATCGCCATGCCGGCGAGCACAAGGCGCTCGTTCTGGAAGTTGCGCATGATGGAGTAGAAGCCCTGTCCCTCCCCGCCGAGCACGTTCTCGGCGGGGATACGGCAACCGTCGAAGACGAGCTCCGCCGTATCGGAGGAGCGCCAGCCGTGCTTGTCCAGCTCGCGGGCGACGCTGAAGCCTGGCGTGCCCTTCTCGACGAGGAACATCGTGATCCCGTGGCTTCCTGCCGAGGGATCGGTCTTGGCGGCGACGCAGTAGAGATCCGCGTGGACGCCATTCGTGATGTAGAGCTTCGTGCCGTCGAGGACGTAAGAGTCGCCCTCTCGGCGGGCGCGCGTGCGGATGGCCTTCACGTCCGAGCCCGCATCCGGCTCCGTGATGGCGACCGCGGTGATCACCTCGCCGCTGATAATGCCCGGCATCCAGCGGGCGCGCTGGGCTTTGGTCCCGTCGTGAAAGACATGCACGGAAGCCATGTCGGTATGGACCAGCGTCGCGCTTGCGACGCCGCCATAGGTCGAGCGCCCGAGCTCCTCGGCGAAGATGGTGGATGCGACCGCGTCCATCTCGGCACCACCGTACTCGGCCGGGTAGCGGATGCCGAAGAAGCCGAGTTCACCCATGCGGCGCAGGATCGGACGGGGAATGAACCCGTCCTCCTCCCAGCGATCCGCACGGGGCTTGATCTCCTCCTCGACGAACCGGCGCACCTGGTCGCGTAAGAGCTCATACTCCCCCGCCGCCCAAGGCAGCCCCGGTCCTCGCGCCGGTACCCAAGCTTTGTCCATCATCTTCATCCGCTCTGCTATGCAGTCCAACGCAAAAGCTTCCGTCCGGATTGGTACCCCAAGGCCATTCGGAGGCCTTCCGGTAAGCTAGAGTTCGATTTCCTCTCTCGGTCCTTCCGAGACTGAAGGGGCTCTGGAATCGGCCACCCAGAGCATTCCGTCGATCACTTCCGCCAGTCCGGCCACTGTCGGGCGCTCGAAGAGGTTGCGAAGCTGCACGTCGACGCCGAAGCTCCCCCGCATGCGCGACACCGCCCGCATCACCAGGAGCGAGTGCCCACCCAGGCCGAAGAAGTTGTCGTCACGGCCGATCGACTCGACCTTGAGGAGATCGCACCACAGCGCGGCCAGCGTCTTCTCGGTCTCCGTCGAGGGGGCGGCGAACTCTTGTGCAGGCTGGATGTTTTCCGCCGTCGGCTCGGGAAGCGCAGAGCGGTCGATCTTGCCGTTGGACGTGAGCGGCATCCGTTCGAGGCGAATATACTGCGTCGGAATCATGGACTCCAAGAGTTCTTCGGCGAGGTGGGTGCGCAGGTCCGCCACGGTCAGGGGTTTCGACGAGACATAGTAGGCCACAAGTCGTGCGATGCCGTCTTCGGCCGCTGGCGGTTCGACATAGCCGATTTGGGCCATAATCTCCTTGATGCGGGGTAGGTCCAGCTCGTCGTTGAGTTCGTCAATGGCTTCATCGCGGGTCTTCTGGCCGAGACGCACATCCCAGCTGTAGGGAAGGGCGTAGTTGTGATGTCCCCGCTGCTTCTTATGAACGTAGATGCCGACATCGTTGATGAGGCAGTTCGTGGAGCGTCCTGTATCCGCAGGCCGATCCCATCCCGCCTGCGTCTTCAGGAAGTCGAGCATGTCCTCCAGAGGGACGCTCCAGTAGCGGTAGAAGTCGATGAACTTCACTTCCTCGAATACTGAGTCGTTCCGGAAGGCATCCACGTCGAGATAGCGCGACACAGCATCCTCGCGGCGGTGATACTCCTTGCGCGCCTCGGCGATGAGCGCGTCCAGACGGGCCGGATCGTAGTCGTCCCGCTTGAAGACCTCCTCGGTCAGGCGCGTCTCAAAGAACTGGCCGCGGGACAACCCAGTCACGATGTACCCGATCCCTCGTTCGCGGGCGACGTTCGTGGCCAGGGTGTAGATCGTCTTGAAGCAGCCGTTGCAGACGTTCGCGAAGCGTTTCAGGCTGTCGACGAAGATCTCGTTCATATGCGGCGTGCTTCCCCAGTGGTGATCCACGCCGAGGGAATTCACGAGCCGCCTGATATTGGCCTTGGCTCCTTCCGAAATGAAACCGTTGTCGAGGGTGAAGGTAAGCGGCTTCACCCCCATGGCGACGAGCTTGCACAGCATAAAACTGCTGTCTTTGCCGCCGCTCAACAGCACGATGCAGTCGTAAGGTCCCCTCCGGTTAGCCTGCATCTCCGCGATGAGAACCTGGAGGTCATCCGATGTCTTGAAATAGGTCTGCGCCTTGTCGACATAGGTGTCGAAGGCCCGGCATAGATTGCAGACGCCTGCCGCATTGAACGTCGTGCCGGGCAGGCCGGACGCAACACCGCACCGTTCGCAATAACGCACTTGTACCGCTGGTTTCGCCACCGAGGTGGCGATGGCAGCGACAGCGCATTCCTGAACGTGCGGGTGCTGCAGAAGCCGGGCTTCGATCTCGCCCAGCTCGACACGCGCGCCACCAACCTTCACCTGATGATCTGCGCGGCCGAGAAAGTCCAGGCGCCTTTCCGAGTTCCAGCGGGCGAGATCGCCCGTCTTGTACAGCCGCAGCTTCGAAAACCCATCTCGGGGATCGATGGCCGTGAGGAAACGCTCGTCGGTCAGGTCAGGGCGATTGAAATAGCCTCTCGCGAGACCGTCGCCGGCAATGAACATCTCACCGATGATGCCGGGGGCGGTGGGCTGATGTGCCTTGTTGAGGACGTAGATGCCCGCATTGGCGGCCGGAACGCCGATCGGCACCGATGCGGATTGATCCCGGTCGATGTCGAAACGGTGAATCATGCAGCCCACAGTGGCTTCGGTTGGTCCGTACTCGTTGTAGACCTCGATAGGATGGGGGATGGCTTTCGTGATATCGCGAGCCAACTCGGTCTTGAAGTCCTCGCCACCCACGATGAACTTGCGCAGCCTTGTGGTCTCAAGATTGCGGTCGCGGATCATCGCGAGATGCGCCGGCGTCAGCTTCATGATATCGACGGCATTGTCGTCGATGACCTTGAGCACGACCATGCTCTGGACTCCGGGATCACCAAGATAGACCACGATGCGGCCGCCGGTGATGAGTGGCGTGAAGAGCGTCGTGACGGTCAGGTCGAAGGCGAGGGATGAAAAAAGGGGCCATCCGAGACGTTCGCCGGAACTGTACACCCGAGCGGCCCACCCGATGTAGTTCACCAGATTCCTGTGCTCGATCACGACGCCCTTGGGCGTGCCGGTCGAGCCGGAGGTGAAGATGATATAGGCGGCGCCGTCCGGAGTGGCAGCGGACGGTCCGGTCGAGTCCGGCTGATTCAAAATCGACCCGAAATCGGCGTCGAGCACGAAAATGTCGGCAAGGTTCGGGGAAATGACGGATTGCAGGCGCGCCTGAGTGATCGCCACCGGCGCCCGCCCGTCGGTCCCGTTGGCAATGTCCTTCAGGATTGTTGCGAGACGCCCCTTCGGCGTTGCCGCATCCACCGGCACATAGGCTGCGCCGGACTTCAGGACGCCTAAGATCGCGACGACGACTTCAATGGAGTGCTCCATGAACACAACGGCAATCCGACCCGGCCCCACGCCGGTCGACGTCAGATGCGTGGCCATCTGGTTGGAGCGTTCGTTGAGCTGCTGGTACGTCAGCGTTGCATCGCCGAAGCGGATCGCTTCAGCGTCAGGACTACGCGTCGCCTGGTCGCGGAAGAGATCGATGATCGTCCTGTCCGACGGGTAGGGCGCTGCCGTGGCGTTGTACTCGACAACCAGCGCCTGATGATCGGCATCTTTCAGCAGGGGAAGCGCTACGCCCTCCGCCGCGATAGGAAGGACTTCATTCATGAGATATACGCTCCCCATTGCGGAAATCAAAAAATCAAATCACGTCAATCGTTCAGCTTTTTGGGTTGCCTGGCGATAAAGCTCTGCGATGGCAGGCGCGTCCGGATCCTCCAGCATAAGGGGACCGTTGCAGTCCTCGGGCCCGAAATAAAATTCGGCATGGGGCACCACTCGAAGCCACCGGTGCGGTGCTGCACCCGATCGCAGCCAGGCCTTGTTCGGAAGAAATATGCATACTCGACCAGAATACGGAGTGGGAATGTACCGCCGCAAAGCCGTGATCGCCGTCGATTTGAGTCGAGCTCTGCTCGCCAGCACCGGATCTGTCGTGACAGGCTCTTTGCTTTTGCGAACGAGGGGCACGAGGGCGCGGACGCGCTCGCCGAGATTGCGGAGGCGACTGCCGAAATATCGGAGACGGGCGCCGAATGTCGGCAGCTTCGCCATCTCTCGCAGCAACGAATCGGCGCTCCGCCTGGCAAAGAAATACAGCAGACGCGGCAATTCCTTATAGGTGGTGGGATGAAGAGGGCCAAACAGCGCTATGCAGGGGACCTCCGCTCCGCGTTGACCCAGCGTTTTCGCCAGTTCGAAAGCGGTTGCAGCGCCGGAGCAGTAACCGGCGATGACGTACGGACCGGTGGGCTGATATTCGACGATCTGGCGGGCGAAGTACTCGGCGATATCTTCGACGCGGTCCATCGGCTCGCTCTGCCCATCGAAGCCAGACGGTTGGAGTGCGTAAAACGGTTGATCGCCGCCCAGGTGCTTCGACAGGTCCGAGAATGAGAAGGGCGCCCCGATATGCCCGGGTACGGCGTAAATGGGCGTGCGTGTTCCGCGAGACTGCAGGGGAATGATTGCCGGCTGTTGCCGGGCCGCCGCCGTGGCCATATTCAGAAACGCGATGATCTCGCCCTTCCGGTCCCGCAACTGGTCGCGAAACTCCGCCGTCAGTGCGCCAGCTGGGGCGTTGCACCGCAGCCGGTCGCCCTCTACCCAGACCTTGATGTCCTTGACCGCGAGGTCTGCGAGAAGCTCCGGGAACTGCATCACTTCCGCCGACATAGGCCTTCCGATCACTTTCTTCCTGATTCACGACGGAGCCGAAGTGGTTCCCGCGTCCCAGTTCCTCCAGCACGACGGTTTCATCGATGAAACCGCCGCTCTTTCTCCATACGCCTGGGACATGTCAGTGAAGCGCTGTCCCGTGTTCTCAACCGCGACCCACCGCGAAGTGTGGGAAACAAGTCCGGTTCGAATGAACTTGCGTGCAGTCCAATGGAATTGGTTGAGCTCCTCGTTTATCCGCAGTGCATCGTAAGTGAATTATGGCATCGCGGGCACTTCAATTCCGGACTACCACTCAATTCCGGACTACCACGGTCCCGATGTAGCCAGCTTTCGGTACGAACCTACGGACAGCCCATTCCCTTTCATCCCAAGAAAGGGGCTGTCCTAAGCCGCACCCCAGGGCCTTAGAGATAGCCTCCAGCCGGGTCCAGCGCCGGAGGAAGCCTTCCAGCCGGTCTTCCGGACCAAGGGCGGTGTAGGACCCATACTCGGAGGCGGAAAAGCAATGCGCTGCGATCTCGTCCGCTTCGGGCACAGGGAGAACTGCCTCGATGTCCACCCCGACCTCCTGCCTGGTCGAGAGGGCGACGACCGCCACATCTCCGGATCGCGAGACGCTGAAGCGCAAATCGCGAGCAGGCATGCGGTGCGAGAGGTGGGGTTTGCCTAGGCGTCCATATTCCAGTTCGACGTCGGACGGCGAGATTCCCAGTTTGGAGGCGAGGACCCGACGCAGCTGCCCACGGCTAGCGACATAGCGGCGGCGGTCCGGCTCCAGTCTCAACCCCTCGGCGCGCCGACGTTCCTCTTCGTTGAGGCAAACGCCTATCTCGCGGATGACGTTCTGCTCCGCATCGAGCATGAATGCCAGGACCTCCAAACCATCATTCTCGAGAACCGGCATTATGATCCCGGGTCTCAGCTCGACTTTATCCAAAAAGTTTGGAGGGGGCGGTGCCGGCTCCGCAAGAGGCTGACTGACGCCGAATCTGACGGGTCGAATTAATCGATGTCCCGAGACAGCATGAAAATTCCAGCTCGCGCCCAATGCGCCATGGCGATCGTCCCCGCCCGCGCCAGAAAATTGGATCAAGTCGAACTCAGGGCAGCAGTCAGAAGTCATACGTGGATTCCGATCGCTGGGAGCGCTCATGCGCAGAAGTGCAATTCTTTCTAATGAACGGCAGCGCCATTCGTGCGGATTTCCCTGATGGAACAACCACGTAAGGACGAAAGCAAGGAGCGCCTGGTGGATATTTTGATGTATGGATGGGCTACATCAAAAGAACCAGACATGCTGCTGCTCGCAAGGGGTCTGGTGGAGGCGAAACTGCCAAATTTTTGTTGCCGGATTGACAATGAACTGGCGCTCGAATGATCTCCTGCTCTGACGAGCAAGGCTGCTGCGCCGGGTTTTGCCTAAGAGCAGTTACCTGGATGCGGAATTAGATCAGATCAAAGCAATCTCCGCGCCTTCGCTTGTGCGGCCGAGTGACCGCCTGGCGATGGGCTTTTGCTGCTGGACGACGGAAGCCTCCCGGCCTGTCCGCGAGGCCTTTATGCCTTATGGAAGACTTGGTTACTGGGGACGACGCGATAGCGCCGTCGTAAAGATCCAATTCGGATTACCTCTTTTGAGTAATTGATCGGTTCTCAATAGGTCCGCATCGCCAGTCCCGTTCGAACATCGCCGATTCGGCTTGGTTCCACAGCGGTCCCGGCTGGCGTCCTGCTCGGCGGTGGAGGCACGCGGAGAGAGGCGGGCGAGGCGGGCGGCGATCTCGACCGTCTTTCCGACGAGCTTGGATTCGGCCGCCGCGGGCGACGCGCGCCAGTCCCGCATTGTGGGCGTTGCGCAGCCGCCCGGGGGACGATCATGTCGATCGGTGCCCGATCATCTCCGCAAGGTCCCAGCCAAACAGCGCGCCGGCCGCATGGTTGGCGAACCGGATGACGCCGTGGACGTCGATGGTGAGGATCGCAAGCTCCGTGGCGCCGGCAAAGCCCATCATCGTCCCGCGGGCGATCTCGCTGCGGCGCAGCTCCAGCTGCTGCATCACGAGCGCCGCGGCCGCTGCGGTGAACCTCGCCCTGCCGGCGGCGGATCAGGTGGACCAAGGGTACTCCTGCAGGGCAGAAGGGGGCCGAAAGGCCCTTATTCAACGACTTAATATGGTGGCTACGCGGCTACTTGTAATCTATGGCTCCAGCGGTAGGAGTCGAACCTACAAGCCTTTCGGCGTCGCATTAACGGTGCGGTGCGTCTACCAATTCCGCCACGCTGAAACATAGATTAGAGAGCCCGCCGCGCGAACTGGTGCTCTGATCCCGAATTGAACGGAATACGCGCTGTACTTATCCGGCACTACCGATAGTCCAAAGTGGCCAGCACCGACGACGGTCACATCGCATAACGCAGACAAATCCAACCTCCCCTTGGTCCTCGCCTGCCGAAGGGCCGAACCCGCCGATCGATTGTCCAAGAACCTGCCCCAATACTTGATATAAAGTGGCGGCTCCGTTTTTTCGGTCGACGCTTCAAGCCGCGGCCTGCTTCATGTGAGCAGCAATGGTCCCTAGCACCCGCTTGGCACCGCGCAGCTGTGCCTCGATGCGGCGCTCTGGACTGTCTCTGCCTATTGCGATCCACTTCATGGGATGCTCCGCATTAGCCAGGTGGGACTTGTGCCCGGCGAAGCCTGCCAGAAAATCGTAGCCGCACTCCCCGCGTCCGATGCTGTCCTCAATAGCCAGCACATGGCTGATAAGCCCAGGCTTGAGCCGGCCATCGCGCTCATAAAGAAAGCCGCTTTGATAGTTGAGAACACGGCCGTCATACACGAAATTGTACAGGACCCCAACTGTCTGGTCCCCGGCCAACGTCCGTGAGATGCGGACGGTCCCCGTGGGAACGCCGCGCGTAATGAGCTCCTCGTGAAATCGACGGAAGCTCGGGTTGGCAAAGGCTCCCCTGCGTCCCCATCGCGCCTGATGAAGCTCGGCGAGCAAATCAAACGCGGCGAGCGCCTCCGATGTCACTTCGACAGTCCGGAACGCAATGGGGCCGCGTTCCGCATATAACCGCATGGCACGGCTTACCGCTTGGCGAGTATTGCGGCCCAATGTGGCGCGGTAATTTGCGCCTTTCTGGCGGACTTTGGCGAAATCGATCCACCGTGCCGTATCTTCTGCTTTCACCTCGGTCAGGAGCCCGGCCCGGCCCGCGGTGCGACAAGCGGCCGACTCGAAGTCCGGATCAATTCCGGAGAGCACCAGTTGGTCAGAGCGGCGCAAGTGATGCGCCAAGGCATCGACGCATGCCACTCGAGTGGCATCGGCCAGGGATCGCTCCGCAAGAATATCGTTGTACTCGATGAACAATCGATCGAATCGAACATCTCCGGTTTCATTGAGCAGCCAACGCGCCCGCGCATGCCGCCCGAAACTCCACGCCCTCCGCCGGCAAATAATCGCCAACCCAACGATCCTGCTTGACGTCCGAGCGACTAGAACATGTGGTTGCGCGCCCCCCGGCAGATGCCGCAGCCAAGTTCCGATCCAGAGCCAGGACAGATAGAATGAGTGAGTTGCTCGCGCTTCGAGCTCCCTCCAAGCGGTCTCGAGTCTCGCGATGTCCGGCAACGCCTCCACGGTAACGTCGATGACCGTATCCTGGCGCATGGCTTGTTCTACTGAAGCCACGCGATAGGGTTCCACATCGACGGCTGAGACATCAAGAGGTCCTGATATACAACCATCTTCCTGATACTTTGCGCATTGCGGCGGGAATGCCAGGAGTATCCTCGCTGCGCGCTGCTGTTCGTCCATGGAGCACTCGGGGTTTTCCTGTTTGGAGAAGACTTCATGTCGGGAGGCGCCAAAAGTGAAGACCCTATTCGTGACTACTCACGGAGAGCTAGTCTGTGCCTGCTGGAGCAGTACGAGCGAGCGCTTCACACGGCCCCCTTTAGAGCGGCCCCGACCACCGAACGGAGTTCCCAGGCATTGTCTCGAACCGCGGCGGCTCGCGCTCTCATTTATAGCCGAGCAGGCGAATCCCCATCAGGTGCCGAAGAACCGAATTCGAAGTGGGTCTCGATCGCCCCCGCCAAACTCGTTGCATGACCATTTCGAGCATGATCCCAATTTTGGCAGGAACGAGCACATTAACGGCCCCATGGCCGAACAGCACAGCCTGCTTTCGAAGGCCAATCCCCGTAAACGCGCGTGACAGCTCACGATAGCTATATTCCTTCAGGTGGAATCCACATGCAACGTTGTCAAAGTATACCGAAATGTCGTGAGGACCCGTGACGGCGTTTGGAGTGATGCAATAGTAAGCACCGCCGGGTGAAAGAACACGATATACCTCAGAAAGCTGCCTTACTGCGTCATCGGGGTGGAGGTGCTCCATCAACTGATCGCTGAACATAAAATCGAGACTATCATCGGCGAAAGGTAGATGAATACCATCGATCTTGACGAATTGAAAATTGGCGGGCTTCTCTCCAGGCGGCAGTAACGCGTCAGTTACGTCGATTGCGTTTACTGATGAGCAATGATTGCACATGCTGAGGCTAAGCTTACAATCGCCAGCCCCCAATTCGCCGAAGCGCGCGCCTTTCTGGATAAGCGTTCTTAGAAGGGCGGTCTGAAGATTGACTATACGATCGTCTCTGTATTCATTCCTATTTTGGGGATGATCTTCGAGGGAAGTGAAAAGCTTGCCGTACACTTCAGCATAGAGGCTGAGCCGAGCGTCTTGATCTGAATTCAGCAGCTGAGCAGCCAGAGCTTTCTCGATTTGATAGTGCGCAAATATCCGCTCGGGCGTGCGCGCGTCGTGACAAAATTCCGAAATCTTTGACCAATCCCGCTTGATGGGCACCTGTATCGCGTTCGATGTCATCTCACTGCACCTTTGTCAGTGATCCGAACTCCTGAGCGGAGGCGGACATGCTCGTTCATAAAGCGGTTCAGGCTGTCGGCGACGGCGAGTGGTCGTTTCGCTTCCCACTTCGTCCCGACGAGTTCATCTACGCAGGCCAGCCATGCAGACCAATCTCCTTGCCGGGCATCAATTCGGACCGATCCTACTCCCTCACCACGCGGGAAGGCTCGACATCGTTGGGGTTCGACGCGGCCGGCCAGCTCTCGCCGGTCGGCGACGAGGTCGGGACCGGCGAACCGGCCGGCTCTCTTGGCTCGCTTTCGCCCACGATGATGTTGACGAGGTCGCCTGGCCGCAACAGGGTCATCCCGACGGACTCGATGCTGACCGGCCCGGCTGCCGATTGCCGCACGATTTGATAGGTTGCGCTGTTCGCGTCCTTAGCAAACTGGACGGGGGTCATCGGCAACGTGTACAGGACGCCTTCGCTGGCGTTCAACTCGCGCACATTGGCCGCGATCTGGCTCTCCGTGGTCTCGATCTCAATCTCCAGATCGTTCCTGAGGTCGGCCCGGGTCCGCAACACGTCAGACTCCAGCGAAGCGAGGCGCTGCTTGGCGCTTGCGTACTGGTTAAGGGCGTCCTGCCGACGCTGTTCCGCGTCGGACAACTCACTCTGGATCTGATCCATCACCGTCATGCTGAGAACTTTGCGGTCCACGAGCGTGCGCATGCTGTTGACGCGCTCCTGGCGCAGCTTGACGAGTTCGTCGAGCGACTTCATGCGCCCATAAGCGACAACATCCTGCTTAGCCGCCTCGAGCGCACGCAGGTTCGCGCGCTCGCGATCCTTGCGGGCCGTGGCGACGGCCTTGCGCCGCTCGCTCTGCTCGTTGACGAGGTTGGCAGCTTCGGTCGCGCCGGCCAGTTCCAGCAACTGGCGCGGGATAATGGGTGCCGTACCGTCGCGTTCGGCCTTCAGCACCGCCGTGCGCGCGAGCAACTTCAACATGGCATCGATCGCCCCGCTCCGCTTCTGGGTCTCACGCACGGCTTCGATCTTCTGCCACGGCTCGCTCTCGGCCCGGTCGAGTCCGCCGGCCAGCGCGATCGCGTGCAGGATCGTCATGCCGGCCGCGTACTTGAACGAGCCTGGATTCTTGACCGGCCCCAGCACGTAAATGGGCGGGCGCTCCAGCGGCAGGATGTTGACCAGTCCCTCGCGGCCCAGCAGTTGATTGAAGGTTTCCACCAGGTCGGCCTGTACCTGTTGCGTCGACCGGTTGGCGACCGGAATGGAGCCAAGCAAGGGCACGGAAATCGTGCCGTCCTCTTGGACAATATATTCGCCGCTCAGTTCCGGACGCTGCAGGATGCCGCGCAAGGCCGAGGACGCGCCCCCCCACTTGTCTTCCTCGACGTCGACGCGCTCGTAGAATGCGACCTTGAGGCGGTCGCCGACGCCAAACAGGGCTCCGGTTGGCATGCCTGGCGCCTTGCTGAGGGATTTGGGGCGCTCGGCACTGGTGGGGACGGCAGGGACGACGCTCCGCTCGACCGACGCCGCGGCCGATGCATCCGGTCCCGTGGTGAGGGTTTGGGGGGGCTCGGCACTGGTGGGGACCGCAGGGACGGCGCTCCGTTCGACGAACGTCGCGGCCGACGCATCCGGTCCCGACACGATCGCACGGGAGGGTTCGGCCGTGGCGTGGCCCGGCTGCTCTTGCCAGCTATCGATAGCAGCAGACACCTTCTGCACCACGGCTCCGGAGACATCCTCGACCCTCTGCACCACGGCTTCGGAGACATCCTCGACCCTCTGCACCACGGCTTCGGAGACATCCTGGACCCTCGGCACCACGGTTCCGGAGGCGTCCTTGACCTTCTGCACCACGGCTGCGGAGGCGTCCTTGACCTTCTGCACCACGGCTGCGGAGGCATCTTCGACCTTCTGCAGCACGGCTGCGGAGGCATCTTCGACCTTCTCCATTACGGCTCCGGAGGCATCCTCGACCTTCTGCATCATGGCCGCGGAGGCATCCTCGACCTTCTCCATTACGGCTCTGGAAACAACCTCGATGGGCTCCCAGTTTCTAACCGCTCCCGCTCCCAGGACGGCGACCCCGAAGACCCCCAAGACAAGCAGGACCGCCTTCATTCCCCTGCGGCGGGCCGCCTGTGATGAGGGAGTGACGGGCTCGGAATTGTATTTTGCATCCATGGCCATGGCGCGTGGCTTTCACTTTCAATGGTGGCCAGCCCGTCCCGAAGTGGCGAGCATCGGTCGAAACGAGGAAGGCTCTGCCTTATCGTGACCCTTCACCGCTAGCGGCACAACTATCCCTTTGTAGGCACTCCTTCTGGATAGACACCCCCTCCGGCGAACTCGTCCAATGAGCAGATTGCTGCGCTGAAGGAGAACCTCTTTGATAGCAAACGGGACAAAGGCGATCGAGCGCAACGAAGAGCCGGAAATAGTGGTCCGACGCAGCGTCTCGAACCCCCTGCGGCCCCAATATGCATTCGTAGAATGGCTGGCCGTCTCCAACTTCGTCGTCCAGGCCCTGGAGAAACGAGTCGATCACGATCTCCGGCTCCGATCATTCTGCTACGTCGATGACCTGATCGACGGCTTGACTCGCCTGATGAATGAAGAGGCGACCTCGACGAGGCCGTCAACCTTGGCAATCCTACCGAGGTAGCAATAGCAGAACTGGCCCGCCTCACTCATTTCTCTCGCCGGATCTCACCAGGATCGAATTCCGGCCCCTGCCAAAGGACTTCCCCGGCAGTGCTGCCCCGATATGGGCCGCCCCAGGGGCCGCGCCAGGCAACTCCTCTATTGCTCACCGCAGGTGCAACGCAAGGAGCGGCTCGGCAGACCATCGCCCATTTCGATGCCCGGAAGGCATCCGTGCTTCCGTGCTGTTGTGGGCGCTGCGCCGCATCGCGTTGGTCCACACTCAGTCGCCACTGCCAGCTGTGGCACGTTGCTCCTCAAGCTGCTGAGGCTCGGGCGCTGGTCAGGATCAGCGCGCGCCGCGTCAAGATCGCCTTCTCCTTGGCCTGTGCCGTCATCCCAAAATGGGCCGCGGCGCGGCCCCTGGGCCCGTGGTTCTCCCGCCTGACGCCGCGCCGTCCCGCGCCAGACCGGCGGCAGCGGCTACGGCCGACGGGAGATCAAGGCCCGGCAACCCTCGCGGCCCGCGCATCCGGCGCCACTATGGTGCTGGCTGCCGCCCGGAGCAGCTGAAAGCCAGGGCTCGCACCCCTCACCAAGGCCTCAGGCTTGAGAAACCGGGGTAGCCCTCGACGATGCTACCCTACGCCTAAAGAGGGTGTTCTTGTATAGGGTTTTCCTAGCGTAAGGTAACTGGTCAAAAAAGAAACTATGCGTGGAGCGCCGTGCGAGACGCGCGTACCTCAAATGCGTCAGGGGAGGCTACGATGACAACGAAATCCTTGATGACCACAAAATCTTTTATAGCAGTGCTTGTTAGCCCAAGAGAGTTACTCCGAGAGGGTCTTGTTCTAATTCTGGATGCAGCAAAGTTTCGCATTCTTTTCTCTGCGGCTTGTGTTCACGACCTTCTGCAGAAGCCGCTACCCAAGCACCGGTCCATCTTGCTCATCATGGATGTCGACGGTCGTGATGCGGATGCTGGATTCGCACAAATTGCAGAGTTTAAAGCGATTTATCCGACCAGCCATGTCGTTGCGCTAGCCGATCACTGTCGACCGCACGATATAGTTTCAGCCCTCCGTGCGGGGGCTGACGCGTATTTGACAAAAGTTGCCGCTCACGACACCTTCATCAAAGCTCTCGAATTGGTTATGCTAGGTCAGACGGTTCTACCTGCAGAAACTTCGACGTTTATTCAGGACATAAGACGTGGTCTGAATTATGATGCGGTACATGAGTTTACAAATGTGGCTGTCACAATGGAGAACGCTGATCGAGAACCGTCAATGTTGTCAAGTCGGGAAGATTGTATTATACGTTGCTTGATCGGAGGGGAGTCTAACAAAGCAATCGCGCGCAAGATTAACATCGCCGAAGCGACGGTGAAGGTGCACGTGAAGGCCATCCTTCGAAAGATTCGGGTCGGCAACCGTACCCAGGCTGCAGTTTGGGCGATGAACCATGGTATGCTCACTTCCGCTCCTGGCAATGGCCCGTCAGGGACGGAAAAGACGGCAACTCAGCCTTCTCCCCATCCGCAAGAGCTACTTGAAGCACAAAAGGAGTACCACCTTCTCAAGAACACTCATCCGATGTGACCGCCTTTTTTACTATCCATTTTGAAGTTGAGGGATTCATCCAAGTGGGCAAGACCAAAATTGCTCCTGGATTTTCGTTCACGAAAGCCCGGATCGGAACGGTCGAGGGCGGAGAATCCGGGGTTCTGGTGTGGAAATCGGACCAACTGGTCGCGGTCCTTACTCAGATCGACGAGGAAGCCTACTCCACGAAGGGCAAATGGTTCCTCGAGACAGGCTTCGGGCTGCTTAGCGGGCAGCACAAGAATTTCGATACGATCGAAGACGCCATAAGATGGGTGGCCAGACACACTTTCCCTGACACTGCAGATGGATCGGCGGATTCTGCGGCAGGAAGTTAACCCGAATCGCGGTCAGCTTCCGAGCTGGCCGAAGTCGCGCATTTCCCTTTCCAGAGGACTGCACAACAAGATCATCGCGACGAAGCCGGGCGCTTCGGAGCACCCCGCCAAAATCCCCCTACAGCATACTATCAGGAAGCTCGGGGCAACGAACCAGACCGGGGCGGGGGCCGCTGTATCTCGGGCGGTTCCCGGATGCCATTCACTGCAACGGAGATCCGCCGACTTTCACTAGCGTCCGGACCCATAAGGGGGATGCCCGTTGGCAGCGGTTTCGTGATTCACGGTCTCCAAAGGGAGACCAACGATGAATCGCGATCATTTCTGGCTGACGGAGGAGCAGTTCGCGCGGCTCGTGGCGCTTCTGCCGACCGATACGCGCGGCGAGCCGCGGGTTGATGATCGCCGGGTCATCAGCGGCATTGGCATGTCCTGAAGTCCGGGGGTCGTTGGGTCGATGCGCCGAAGACCTACGGCCCGCGCAAGACGCTCTATAACCGCTTCGTCCGATGGGCCGCCAAGGGCGTTTGGGTCGACATCTTCCATGTCCTGGCCTCGGCTGGCGGACCGCCGGCACAGGTGCTCATCGACTCCTCCGCCGTGAAGGCGCATCGCTGCGCTTCAGGCGGCAAAAGGGGGAGCAAAATCAGGCGATCGGCCGGTCGCGCGGTAGGCGAACCACGAAGATCCATGCCCTGACCTATCGCCAATGCCGTCCAATCGCTTTCCTTCTGACCGGCGGCCAGGCCGATTGCACCGCCGCGGATTTGCTCCTGGAGCAGATGCCCAAGTGTCGATCCTACAGAACATCCCGCCGAAGGCTAACCGGCGCGGGAAAAACTGCTTCTCACCGTTCCTCTACCGCGAGCGCAACGCCATCGAGCGCATGTTCAGGCGCCTCAAGGATTTCCGCCGCATCGCCACTCGG
>NZ_JAMYSE010000072.1:0-32180 GCF_040321795.1 Mesorhizobium sp. M0244
CTCAACGGCGACGGTGCCGACATTGCCGAAGTGCGCGCCGTCTACCGCAAACGCCGCGACGTCATGGTCGACGCTTTCAGCCGTGCCGGCTGGACCATTCCCGCGCCGGCGGCGTCGATGTTCGCCTGGGCGCCGATCCCGGAGCCGTTCAAGCATCTCGGCTCACTCGAATTCTCCAAGCTCCTGATCGAGCACGCCGACGTCGCGGTAGCGCCGGGCGTCGGCTTCGGCGAGCATGGCGACGATCACGTGCGCATCGCGCTGGTCGAAAACGAGCACCGGATCCGGCAAGCAGCGCGCAACATCAAGCGCTTCCTCGCGTCCAGCGCCAAGCAGCCGAACAATGTCGTTCCGCTCGCCGCGCATCGCTGAGTGGTTCAGTCAACAGCCATGACCGACCCCGCCAGCATGAACGTCGAAGCCGTCGTTTATGTCAGGCTAATCGATGAGTCGGTTTCCGTTTGGCGGCCGGTGCAAGCAAAACAAATTGATCCGACCACGTACCTCATCTTGGACCAGCCCATACCAGCCTCGGAAGTGTGGGAGTTTCAGCCCGGGACTATAGTCACCGTGACCCGGAAGCCTGATGAAAACGACGACTATCTGGTTGCGGTCGAAAATCAATTCTAGCTGGCGGACAGACTCTCCGATGACTGAAGCGTTGCGTGTTGGAATTGCCGGCCTCGGCACCGTCGGTGCGTCGGTGGCGCGCGTGCTGCGCGACAAGGCGGCGGAACTGACGCGGCAGTGCGGACGCGACATCGTCGTCACAGCCGTTTCAGCCCGAGATCGCAAGCGCGACCGTGGCGTCGATCTTGGTACCGCACAGTGGTTCGACGACGCCATCAAGATGGCGCAGACCGGCGAGATCGACGTGTTCGTCGAGCTGATCGGCGGCGACGACGGGCCGGCGCGCTCGTCCGTAAAAGCGGCACTTGAAGCTGGCCGCCATGTCGTCACCGCCAACAAGGCGCTGCTTGCCAAGCACGGCGTGGCGCTGGCCGAGATTGCCGAGAAGAAGGGCGTGCTGCTCAACTACGAGGCGGCGGTGGCCGGCGGCATTCCGGTCATCAAGACGATGCGCGAGGCGATGGCCGGCAATTCGGTGACCCGCGTCTTCGGCATCCTCAACGGCACCTGCAACTACATACTGACACGCATGGAGGCCGAGGGCCTGTCATTCGATGCCTGCCTGAAGGACGCGCAGCGGCTGGGCTATGCCGAAGCCGACCCGACCTTCGACATCGAGGGCCATGACACTGCCCACAAGCTGTCGATCCTGACCAGCCTTGCCTTCGGCACGAGGATCGCGGCCAACGATATCTACATGGAGGGCATCTCCAACATCAGCCAGGCCGACATCCGCGCGGCCGGCGATCTCGGCTACCGGATCAAGCTGCTTGGCGTCGCCCAGCGCACCGAAAGCGGCATCGAACAGCGCGTGCACCCGACCATGGTGCCGACGGCATCGGTCATCGCACAGGTGCACGGCGTCACCAATGCGGTGGCGATCGAGACCGACATCCTCGGCGAATTGCTGCTCTCCGGCCCCGGTGCCGGCGGCAACGCCACCGCATCGGCGGTGATCGGCGACATTGCCGACATCGCCAAAAGCCGGCCTGGCTTCCAGCATGGTCCGGTCTTCGGCCGGCCGGCGAAGGAATTGAAGCCCTACAAGAAGGCGCAGATGCGCAGCCATGCCGGGGGTTATTTCATCCGGCTGACCGTGCACGATCGCATCGGCGTCTTTGCCGCCATCGCCAAGCGCATGGCCGACAACGACATTTCGCTGGAATCGATCGTCCAGCATGCCGCCGGGCCGGAAACCGAGGCACAGAAGACGGTCATCCTTGTCACCCACGAGACGACCGAGGCTGCGGTGCGCAAGGCCGTCGACGGCATCACCAGGGACAGCCTTCTGACCGACAAGCCGCAAGTCATCCGCATCGAGCGGGCAGGCTAAAGCTTCCCTCAATCGATTGATATTGCTGCGCTTTCAAAAAGATCCAGCGCAGGTCTTGCTGTTGTCACGGAGCTTTGACACAAGGAGCGCGTCTCTGGCGGGAGGCTAAACTGCCAACGAGGATTGTCCATCGATGAATGTGGCCCAGAACATTGTCGCCGGCCTCGACCGGATACTGACCATGGAATTGGTGCGCGTCACCGAACGTGCCGCTGTTGCGGCCGCCAGATTGCGCGGACGTGGCGATGAGAAGGCCGCCGACCAGGTCGCGGTCGACGCCATGCGGCAGGAGCTCAACCATCTTGCCATCCAGGGCACGGTGGTGATCGGCGAGGGCGAGCGCGACGAGGCACCGATGCTCTATATCGGTGAGGAGGTAGGTACCGGCAAAGGCCCGGCTGTCGACATCGCGCTCGATCCCCTCGAAGGCACGACGATCTGCGCCAAGAACCTGCCCAATGCATTGGCCGTCATCGCCATTGCCGAAAAAGGCAGCCTTTTGTTTGCGCCGGACGTCTATATGGACAAGATCGCCATCGGCCCGGGCTATGCCGATGGCATCATCGACATCGATGCCTCGCCGGCCGAAAACATCGCCAGCCTGGCCAGGGCCAAGGGGGTGCCGGTGGCGGAGATCACCGCCTGCATCCTCGACCGGCCACGCCATGGGGCGTTGATCGAAGCCGTGCGGGCGACGGGCGCCGCGATCCGGTTGATCGGCGACGGTGATGTCGCCGGGGTCATCCACACCACCGATCCGGACGAAACCGGCATCGACATCTATCTCGGGACCGGCGGCGCGCCGGAGGGCGTGCTGGCCGCAGCGGCGTTGCGCTGCACCGGCGGCCAGATGCAGGGCAGGCTGATCCTCGATACGCCGGAAAAGCTGGCGCGCGCGGCAAAAATGGGCATCTCCGACCCCAAGCGGATTTACCACACGCAAGACATGGCACGCGGCGACGTGCTGTTTGCCGCGACCGGCGTCACCGACGGCAACATGCTGGCTGGCGTCAAGTTCGGCCGCAATTTCATCACCACGCACACGATCGTGCTGCGTTCGTCGTCGCGAACCGTGCGCGAAATCAAGGCCAGGCACCAGGATCTGGAAAAGTTTTGATTTCGACTCAGTTGCCCGTTGCATATCGTGTGCAATGACAATTTTGCAGACGGCGCGTCACGTGATGGGGGAAAGACGCTTTTTCCTCGATGTTAGGCAGTCGGCCACTGGTGTTTCCTGGGAACACCGGCTGACCGAGCGCCAGGACATGGCCGCGCTCGCCATTGCGCAAGGTTATGGCGTGCCCGACATCGTGGCACGCGTGCTGGCCGGGCGCGGCGTCACCGCCGAGCTGACCGAGCGGTTCCTGGATCCGACCATCCGCAACCTGCTGCCCGACCCGGCATCGCTGACCGACATGGACAAAGCCGCCTCTCGCATCGCCCAGGCGGTGATGACCAGGGAAAAGGTGGCGATCTTTGGCGACTACGATGTCGACGGCGCCGCCTCGTCGGCGCTGCTCAAGCGCTTTCTCGCACATTTCTCGGTGCCGTCGGAGATCTACATACCGGACCGTATCTTCGAAGGTTACGGCCCCAATCCGGAAGCGATGCGCGAACTCGTCTCGCGCGGCGCGACGCTGATCGTCACCGTCGATTGCGGCACCAATAGTGCTGCTTCCATCGACGCGGCGAAGGCCGACGGTGCCGACGTCGTGGTGCTCGATCACCATCAGGTCGGCGGGCTGTTGCCGGCGGCGGCTGCGGTCGTCAACCCCAATCGCGAGGACGACCTTTCCGGGCAAGGCCATCTTTGCGCCGCCGGCGTCGTCTTCCTGTGCCTGGTGCAAACGGCGAAGATCCTGCGCGGCCGTCTGCCGGATGCCGCACCGCCGGATCTGCTTGGCCTGCTCGACCTGGTGGCGTTGGCCACCGTCTGCGACGTGGTGCCGCTCACCGGCGTCAACCGCGCCTTCGTGGTCAAGGGGCTGCAGGTGGCACGGCAGCAGAGAAACGAAGGGCTGGCGGCGCTGGCGCGGGTCTCGCGCATCGGCGAGCCGATCAGCACGTTCCATTTGGCCTTTCTGATTGGTCCGCGCATCAACGCCGGCGGGCGCATCGGCGACGCAGCGCTTGGCAGCCGCCTGCTTGCAACCGACGATCCGGTCGAGGCCCGCACCATTGCCGAGACGCTGGATCGGCTCAACCAGGAGCGGCAGTCAATGGAGCAGGAGATGCTGGCCGCGGCGCGCTCAGAGGCTGACGCCGAGCTTGCCGGCGGCAATGGTCCGGCCATCGTGGTTACGGCCAGCAGCAACTGGCATCCGGGTATCGTCGGCCTGCTTGCCTCGCGGCTCAAGGACCATGCAAGGCGGCCGGCCTTTGCCATCGCCTTCAACGCCAATGGTGTCGGTACCGGTTCAGGCCGTTCGGTGTCGGGCTTCGACCTCGGCCGGCTGGTGCGCGAGGCTGCCGATGCCGGGCTGATCGTCAAGGGCGGCGGCCACGGAATGGCGGCGGGCATCACTGTCGAGCGGGCGAAGCTCGGCGCGCTCCGGGCTTTTTTCGAAGAGCGTGCGGCAGTGGATGTATTCCGGCTGCAAGGCGAGGAGAGCCTGGCGATCGACGGTGCGCTTGCCGCCGAGGGCGCCACGCTTGGGCTGCTCGATGCACTTGAAAGAGCCGGGCCATTCGGCGCCGGGCATGTCGCCCCTGTGTTCGCCCTGCCGCGTCATCGGCTTGCCGACGCGCGGCCGGTCGGCACCAACCACATCCGTGCCGAGCTGCAGTCGGAAAGCGGCGGCCGCATCCGGGCGATCGCGTTTCGCGCCATCGACACGGCTCTTGGCGAATTCCTGTTCAAGAACAGAGGCAAGCCGGTGCATGTCGCCGGCTCGCTATCGGGCAATCACTGGAACGGCAGCCGCACGGTGCAATTTCGTATCATCGACGCAGCGCTCGCCTGAGAACTGACCGACCGGCTCTGCCTAAGCGAGGACGGTCTGCAGCCGGGTCAGTTCGCCGATCTGCGCCATCGTTGCCTGGTAGCCGATACGGATCGCTTCGTCGGCGCGATGGAATTCGGTCAGGCCGATATGGCTGAGCTTCGGCTGCAGCGACATGTCCGGCGGGTCGCCGGCCAGCCTGGCGCGCGAAATGCGGTCCTGTATGATGTTGAAGGCCTCGACCATGACGCCCGTGATGCCGAGCCGTGTCTCGCGCGACTGGCGTTCGGGATCGGCGTGGCCGGCCCTCGGAGCGTCTTTCTCGATGACCAACTCGCCGGCACTGTGCTTGATCACCGCGGCGCGGCCGAACAGGTCGTAGTGAAGGTTCACCGCAACCACGAGCGGCTGCTCGTAGGCGCGGCAGACAGAGACCGGCACCGGATTGACCAGTGCGCCGTCGACCAGCACGCGCCCGTTGCAGGCGACCGGCTCGAACACGCCGGGCAGCGCGTAGGAGGCGCGCATGGCGGTGCTCAGCGAGCCGCTCGACAGCCAGATTTCATGGCCGGTGCGGATTTCCGAAGCGACGCAGACGAACGGTTTTGGCAGATCCTCGAAGCGGATGCCGGCTATGTGCTCGCGCAGCCGCGCGTCGAGTTTCATACCACCGAACAGGCCGCTGCCGCGTAAATTGAGGTCGAGAAGGCCAAAAATGCGCCGCCTGGTCAGGCTGCGCGCGAATTCTTCCAGCTCGTCCAGCTTGCCGGCAACATAGCAGCCGCCGACCAGCGCGCCGATCGAGGTGCCGGCGATCATCGACACTTCGATGCCGGCTTCATCAAGCGCGCGCAGCACGCCGATATGCGCCCAGCCGCGCGCACAGCCGCCGCCCAATGCCAGCGAGATCCCTGTTTTACCTGGAGATTTGGTTTCGGATACGCCTGCGGCCGAGGAGACGCCATTGGCCTCCCGAACGTCAGGTCTGTTGAGCAATGACGCCCAGTCGAGCATCACAATCTCCCTTGTCCCACGGTCATCCTAGAGGCGGGCCGTATCGAAATCATGAATATACGTGGCTGGAGCGCTGCGAATGGTTCATATTGATGGCGTACTGGGCTTTCGATACGTTTTTTCCGCATCGAACAGCGGCTTGCTGCCGTCGCTGGCAAGCGTCCCCTTGCCATCGCTCAGTCCCACCGTCCGATAAAAGCATGAACGTCGGCCGGTGTGACAAGTTGCTTCGTGACCCAACACTTTGACGCGCAACCATATCGCGTCCTGGTCACAATCCGTGAGCATCTCGACGACTTGCTGCACATTGCCCGAGGTTTCGCCCTTCTTCCAAAGCGCGTTGCGCGAGCGAGACCAGTAGTGCGCGATGCCGGTCTCGAGTGTCAGCGCCAGCGCCTCGGCATTCATATGCGCGACCATCAGCAGCATGCCGTCTTCGGCATCGGTGACGACGACAGTGACGAGGCCGCCGGCATCGAAGCGCGGTGAAAGGACCGTGCCTTCCTCAAGTGCCTTTTTGTCTGAGGGAGCTTTCGGGAATTCCAATGCCGACATTCGCCGGTCCTTATCTAGCGAAGCCGGCGAGGTCGGGTTCAGATCCCGCCGCCGCGCACCATGGTGACGAAGCGGACCTGCTCTTCGGGTGTGTCCTTGAAGACGCCAGTGAAGGTCGAGGTCAGCGTGGTGGATCCCTGCTTGCGGATGCCCCGCATGGCCATGCACATATGCTCGGCCTCGACCATGACGGCGACGCCGCGCGGATTGAGCACGTCCTGGATGACGCCGGCAATCTGCGCGGTCATCGCTTCCTGGGTCTGCAGGCGATGGGCGAAGATGTCGACGACGCGCGCGATCTTGGACAGGCCGACAACCTTGCCGTCCGGCAGATAGCCGACATGCGCCTTGCCGATGATCGGCACCATGTGGTGCTCGCAATGCGAATGGAACGATATGTCCTTGACGATGACGAGGTCGTCATAGCCGGCGACTTCCTCGAAGGTGCGGCCAAGCTCCTCGGCGGGGCACATGTCATAGCCGTTGAACATTTCGCGGAACGCCTTGGTGACACGCTTCGGCGTATCGATCAGGCCCTCGCGCTCCGGATTGTCGCCGGTCCAGCGCAACAAAGTGTGCACCGCGGCTTCGACTTCGGCTTCGCTCGGCCGGTCGGTGACCGGCTTTTCCATATAGGCCGACTGCGGCATGAGTTTCTTGATGACGGCGTCCATAAAAGGCGTCTCCCGTAGTTCCTCTCTCAGGAGGAACGAGTTGAACGGACCACGACCTTTCGGGTGTAAGAAACTCGTCGGTTTCCAGCCCGTAAGCGGCGTGAACTGATTTGGGCAGGACGAGACTTTTGGTCCGTCTTGTCGATACCCGACTACCACCATTATATATGGTCGTGCCGAGCGAAAGGAAGACGCCAGAGCGGCAATCGCTGTTCGCTGGGCGGCGACGGATTGGAAAAATATGATCGACGATGTCTACAATGCGAAAATTCTGGGTTTTGCCGGAAACATCGCACGGATCGGCCGGCTCGATCGGCCCGACGCAACCGCACGGGCGCATTCCAAGCTGTGCGGCTCGACGGTGACCGTCGATCTGAAGATGGATGACGGCGTCGTCACCGATTTCGCGCATGACGTGAAGGCCTGTGCGCTTGGCCAGGCGTCGTCTTCGATCATGGCGCAGCATGTCGTCGGCGCCAGTGCCGAAGAATTGCGCAGCGTGCGCGAGACGATGCTGAAGATGCTGAAGGAAAATGGCCCGCCGCCCGAAGGCCGCTTCGCCGACCTGAAATACCTGGAGCCGGTGCGCGATTACAAGGCCCGCCACGCCTCGACCATGCTGACCTTCGATGCGGTGGTCGATGCCATCGGCCAGGTCGAGAAGAAGCGCGCAGAACAGGCGGCTTAGCCGTCAAATGGCTGCCGATCACGCGCACCAGCATCAGAGGCCGCGATACACGCGCAACTGGCCCGGACCGTGGCGCAAGACGCCGGGCCGCATCCTCGGCACGTCGCTCGTCCGCTTCTACCAGCTGACGCTGTCCGGCTTTGTCGGCAATTCCTGCCGGCATCTGCCGACCTGTTCCGAATACGCGCACGAAGCGATCGCCCGTCACGGGCTGTGGGCCGGCGGCTGGATGGGATTTTTCCGGGTGCTGCGCTGCGGCCCGTTCGGAACGCACGGCATCGACCGGGTGCCTGAGGTTCTAGATGATCGCTATCTCTGGTTCACGCCCTGGCGATACCGGCGGATCGGGAACAAGCGCGCCCTCGAAAACTGACCGCATTGTCGCTTCGGACCCGGTTGGAGGCGGCAGGTTTACGATTTGCTAAGCTTAACCGCATGTTACGCATTTGAGACAAAATCGAGACAAGACGCCTCGCTAAGCCGCTCCTGACAGCCCTCAGGAGAGATTGCCAAATGCACCAGATAGACCGCCGTCCATTTGTTTTCGCCGTGGTTCTCTATCTTCTGGCGTGGCTGTTGGGTTTTCCGATCCGCGCGCAATCAGCGCCGCTCGGGGACATCGAATGCACGCTGATCGTCGATGCCGCAAGCGGCGAGACGCTGTATCGGCAAGGGGTTTGCGACCAGCGCGTCAGCCCCGCCTCGACATTCAAGGTTCCGCTGGCGTTGATCGGCTACGACGCCGGAATCCTGAGCGACGAGCACGCGCCGAGCTGGGAGTACAAGCCGGAGTTCAATGCGCCGAAACGGGACCGGAAGACCGTCGACCCGACGATTTGGGAAAAGGATTCGGTCCTTTGGTTCTCGCGCGAGATTACGCGCCGGCTCGGCAGCAAACAGTTTGCCGGCTACGTGTCCAGATTGGACTATGGCAACACCGACGTCTCCGGCAATTCTGGCAAGAATGACGGCCTCACCCATTCCTGGGTGAATTCCTCGCTCGCGATATCGCCGGTCGAACAGGTCGACTTCCTGCGCAAGCTGCTGGCGCGAAAACTACCGGTCTCGGACAAGGCCCATGCGATGACCAGCGCGATAATCCCAACCTTCCGGGCAGGGGGCTGGACGGTGCAGGGCAAGACCGGGACCACCAGGCTTGGCAGCGACAAGCGCTCGCTTGGCTGGTTTGTCGGCTGGGCGCAGAAGGACGCTCGCAAGATCGTCTTTGCCCGCCTGGTAATCGATACGAAACGGTCCGACACGCCCAAGGGACTCAAGACGCGAGCGATGTTCCTGAAAGAGCTGCCGAATCTCGTCAGGTGACCTACATCCGGCTTTACGGCGCCGAAAACTGCCAATAAAAGACCGCTCGCCGCCGGACGCATCCGGCTCTTACTTGATGCATGTCGTAACCCCAAAACCGCTGCGAACTTTTGGGCGACATGCATTTTCACCACCCGCGCTCGTTTGCGGGACTGGATAGGAGAATTTTATGCTGAATTCAGTTTCCCTGACATTTCCCGATGGCTCCGTCCGCGACTACGACGCGGCGATGACCGGCGCCGGCCTGGCGGAGTCGATCTCGAAGTCGCTGGCCAAGAAGGCTGTCGCCTACAGCATCGACGGCACGTTGCGCGATCTTTCCGACCCGATCGGCAAGTCGGGCAAGCTGGAAATCATCACCCGTGAGGACCCGCGCGCCCTCGAACTCATCCGCCATGATGCAGCGCACGTGCTGGCCGAAGCCGTGCAGGAACTTTGGCCGGGCACGCAGGTGACCATCGGGCCGGTGATCGAGAACGGGTTCTACTACGATTTCGCCCGTAACGAGCCGTTCACGCCCGACGATTTCCCGGTGATCGAGAAGAAAATGCGCGAGATCATTGCGCGCAACAAGCCGTTTACCAAAGAGGTGTGGTCGCGCGAAAAGGCGAAAAAGATCTTTGCCGACAAGGGCGAGCGCTACAAGCTCGAACTGATCGACGCCATCCCTGAGGATCAGGATCTCAAGATCTACGCGCAGGGAGACTGGTTCGACCTCTGCCGCGGTCCGCATATGGCCGCGACCGGCCAGATCGGCAGCGCCTTCAAGCTGATGAAGGTCGCCGGCGCCTATTGGCGCGGCGACAGCAACAACCCGATGCTGACGCGCATCTACGGCACGGCCTGGGCCGACCAGGCCCAGCTCGATGCCTATCAGACCATGCTGGAAGAAGCCGAAAAGCGCGACCACAGGAAACTCGGGCGCGAGATGGATCTGTTCCACTTCCAGGAGGAGGGCCCTGGCGTCGTCTTCTGGCACGCCAAGGGCTGGAGGATGTTCCAGAACCTGGTCAATTACATGCGCCGCCGCCTCGACGAGCAGGGCTATCAGGAGGTCAACGCACCGCAGGTGCTCGACAAGAGCCTGTGGGAGACGTCAGGCCACTGGGGCTGGTACCGGGACAATATGTTCAAGGTGACGGTTGCCGGGGACGACACCGACGACGACCGCGTCTTTGCGCTGAAGCCGATGAACTGTCCCGGCCATGTGCAGATATTCAAGCACGGGCTGAAGTCCTACCGCGATCTGCCGGTAAAGCTTGCGGAATTCGGCAATGTGCATCGCTACGAGCCTTCGGGCGCGCTGCACGGGCTGATGCGCGTGCGCGGTTTTACCCAGGACGATGCCCATATCTTCTGCACCGAGGAACAGCTCGCCGACGAGTGCATCAAGATCAACGACCTGATCCTGTCGACCTATGCCGATTTCGGCTTTGACGAGATCACCGTCAAGCTGGCGACCCGCCCCGAAAAACGGGTCGGCACCGACGCGATGTGGGATCATGCCGAGGGCGTGCTGCAGGACGTGCTCGACAAGATCGCGGCGCGGTCGGGCAACCGGATCAAGACGGGCGTCAATCCGGGCGAGGGCACGTTCTACGGGCCGAAGTTCGAATATGTGCTGAAGGACGCAATCGGCCGCGAATGGCAATGTGGCACCACGCAGGTCGACTTCAACCTGCCGGAGCGTTTTGGCGCTTTCTACATTGGCTCGGATTCGGAAAAGAAGCAGCCGGTGATGGTGCATCGCGCCATTTGCGGCTCGATGGAACGTTTTCTCGGCATCCTGATCGAGAATTATTCCGGCCATTTCCCGCTATGGTTCGCACCGCTGCAGGTAGTGGTGGCGACGATCACTTCCGATGCCGACGATTACGCGCGAAAGGTCGTCGCGCAGTTGAAGACGGCCGGGCTTATTGCCGAAGCCGACCTGCGCAACGAGAAGATCAACTACAAGGTCCGCGAGCATTCGCTGGCCAAGGTCCCGGTCATTCTCGTCTGCGGCAAGCGCGAGGCCGAGGAAGAGACGGTCAATGTCCGCCGTCTGGGCTCGCGCGACCAGGAATCGCTTGGTCTCGCAGCAGCCGTGAAGCTGCTTTCCGACGAGGCGGTGACACCCGACCGCAAGCGCCGCGCGGCCTGAGCCGGTCAACCGGCAACGAAGATGGCGGTGGAGCGATCCACCGCCATTTTCATATGACTGTCACGCCAATTTTGTAGCGAGCCCCATGCTCAAGCTGAAGACGCGCGAAAGACCTTTTCCCGAGCTCTCTTATGCCAGTCCGCATCAGCCGGCGCTGACGCGCTGGTTCATCCATTCGGTCGAAGGCCTGTCGGGACGCGATCGCTTCGCGGCACTCTATGATTTCTGGCGCCGGCACGTGGTGCCTGGCGGCGAGCGCGTGTTCAGCCGCATGCTGGATCTGATCGACGTCCGGGTGCGGACCGCAGCCCAATGGCCGCCGGCGAAGCTGCCCGACACGCCGCTGGTGATCGTCGCCAATCATCCGTTCGGCATCGGCGACGGCATTGCGGTGCTGTCGCTGGCAGAGCGGCTCGGCCGGCCGTTTCGCGTCATGATCCACAAGGATCTGCTCAAGATCCGCGAGATGGAGCCGTACTCACTGCCGATCGACTTTTCCGAGACCAAGGACGCGCTGAAGAACAACATGGCGGTGCGGCATGAGGCGGTGCGGCTGCTCAACGAAGGCGTCACCATCGTCGTCTTCCCGGCCGGCGGCGTCGCCACCGCGCCGAAGGGATTTGGCCGGGCGCGCGATCTGCCGTGGAAGATGTTTCCGGCCCGTCTCGTTCAGGATGCCAAGGCGTCGGTCATCCCAATGCATTTTTCCGGCCAGAACGGCCGGCTGTTCCATCTGGTCAGTGGTCCCATGAACATGGCCGAACGCGACGGGCGTGTAGCGAAATTCGTCGGCAGGGCTTCGCTGACGCTGCGCATCTCTCTGCTCATCCACGAATTTTCGCGGCTGTCCGGCAAATCGATCGAGGTGCGCGTCGGAGACACGCTGGAGTGGGACGAACTGGAGCCTCTGCGCGACCGCAAAGCCCTGCTCGAACGCCTTCAGCGCGGCGTCTTCGATCTGGCTGCGGCCGAGGCGCGTGGCCGCGTACACTTGCTGGCGCGACGCATGCGCAAAGCAGCCTAGAGGGGCGCGGCCTAGTCGGCGCCTTCCTCGGAGTCGATGGCCGAAGCCTCGGTAGCCAGGACCTCAATGTCCTGATTGTGCCCGGCCACCACCGTAAAATCCTTCTGGTAGATGCGGTCGCGGTTCTTGGCGATGATGGTGTAGTCGCCCTCGGCCAGCACCATCGATGCAAAGGCGCCGACGGTTTCCTTGATCGGATCACCGGACTCGTTGAGCAGCGACCAGGAGGTGTCGGCGATCGCCTCGCCGCCTGGTTCGCGCACCAGCTTCATGGTCATCTCGGCCGCACGGTGCTCGACCGTCGCTTCGGTCAGCTTGCCGGCCTCGACACGGATGTCGGAGCGGATGACCGCATTCACCGCGCCATAGGTCGAAACAACGTGGTAGATGCCGGCATTGAGCCGCACGACGCTGTTCGGCTCGACATCGGGTATGATCAGCGCACGATCGCCATCGGGCTCGGCGTGGCTCTCATAGATCGAGAAGCGCAGCTTCTTCGGCGGAATGCGCACCCCGCCCGACAGCACGGCATCAAGCTTGAGGCCGCCAGCATCGAGCACGAGGCTCTCGCGCTTGGCTTCCTTGCCGACGGTGATGCGCTTGGTGGCGCCGGCCCGCCCGTAGGAGGCGTGGACCAGATAGGAACCCGGCTCGAGCTGGAACACGGCGGTGCCGCCATGAGCGGAGGCGACCATCGGCAGCTTGCCGTCGCCGGCCGGCTCGGGCTTGAAGACGCGCCAGACGATGCCGCGCGCGATATCGGCGCCCTTGTCAATCAGCTGCGCCGACAGCGTGATCGCCCCGCTGCCGCCCAACGCCAGCGACGTATCGCTTTTGGGCGACGCATAACTCGAAATTCCGGGAAGTTTCAGATTGCCGATGCCGTCCGCATCCTGCGCGGCAGCCGGCGAAACCGGCACCATCAACAGGGCGGCGCCCAGCCAAATCAGGAAAAGACGCAATGTCCCCTCAAACATGCCTTGCGTTGAAGCCCAAGGCGGTGGCAATTTCAAGGCTTAAGAGTCCGAAGAGTCCGATCGGCTTCTGCTACAGGGCTCTTTGTCCGGCGCGCCGCGCCAATGCCCGAGCCGCCCGATATCCCGATGGTGCGCTTCAGCTCAAATTCCAGGAGACTTGCGCTTATGGCGTCGCCCATCATCGATTTTCTGCTGACCCGAAATTCCGCGCCGATCCCGGATTTGAAAGAACCGGCACCGAGCGATGCGGAGATCGCGACGATGATCGCCGCAGCGTCGCGGGTGCCGGACCACGGCCGGCTGGAGCCGTGGCGTTTCATCCTCTATCGCGGCGAGGTTCGCGTCGAGATCGGCAAAAAGCTGGCGGCACTTGCCGAACAGCGCGAAGGGCCGCTGCCGGAAGGCCGCCGCAACCAGGAACTGGCACGCTTTTCGCGGGCGCCGCTGGTTATCGGCGTGATCTCGATCCCCAGGGAAAATCCAAAGATCCCGCAATGGGAGATGTTCCTGTCCGGCGGCATGGCAGCGCTGAACCTGATGCTATCAGCCAATGCGCTGGGCTACGGCACCAACATGATCAGCAACTGGTATTCCGACGTGCCGGAGGGCAGGGCGATCCTGGGTCTGGCGCCGCATGAGCGGGTCGTCGGCTTCGTCCATATCGGCTCCTGCCAGGGACCGGCGCCGGAGCGGCCGCGGCCCGATCCGGCAACGCTCTATGCCGACTATTCGGGACCGTGGGTGGGGTAATTTGCGACGCGGAAGAGACCCTAAGCGTCAAGCCCCGCCGCCCTGGCTCGTGCCAGGAGGCGCTCGGCGAGCTTGAGATGCGGCCGGTCGTACATCTTGCCGTCAATGCCGACGACGCCGGGATTTCCCGCTGTCTTGAACGCTTCGACGATTGCCAGCGAATTTTTCACCGCTTGCACCGAAGGCGTGAAGGCGGCGTTGATGACCGGCACCTGCGCCGGATGGATCGCCATCTTGCCGGTGAACCCGTCGCGCTCGGCCTCGGCGCATTCAGCCTCAAAGGCAGCCATGTCGCGAAAATCCGGAAACACCGTGTCGATCGCCGCGACTTCCGCGGCACCTGCGGCGAGAATGGTCATGGTGCGGGCGAAGCGAAACACATCCGTGTAGCGGCCATTCGCGTCGCGCATCGCGCGTGCGCCGATTGCTGCCGACAGATCTTCCGCGCCCCAGGTGACGCCGACAAGCCGCGCGCTTGCCTCGGTGTAGGTTGCAGCGGCCAAAACGCCAGCTGCCGTTTCGGTGATGATCGGCACGATCCTTATCGCGCCGTCCGGCAGCCCGGTTTCGGCTTCGTGCACCCTGAGCTTGGCCGACAGCTGCTGGACATCCCGTCCGCTGTTCGACTTCGGCAGCATGATGCCGTCTGGTTTCACCGGCACGAGCGCCGCCAGATCGTCGTCGGTCAGTCCGGTCGAAAGATCATTGACGCGCACATAGATCGCGGAGCTGGTTTGATGCCTGTGCTCGGCGATGAAACGCGCCGCGGTGTCGCGCGCCAGAACCTTGTTCTGCGAGGCAATCGAATCCTCGAGGTCGACGATGACCACGTCAGCGCCTACGCCAAAGCCCTTCTCCAGCTTCTTTTCCGAATCGCCGGGAACGAAGAGCAGAGAACGCATCGGCTATGCCTTTTTCATCATCATGGCTTGCCTCGTGCATTTGGCAACCAATAGGTCGTTCTGGTTATAGGCGCGGTGCTCGAACTCGACGATGCCGCGGTCCGGTTTCGACCTGGAATCGCGCACCGAAACCACCGTGGTCTCAACGCGGATCGTGTCGCCGTGGAACACCGGATGCGGAAACACGGTCTCCTTCATGCCGAGATTGGCAATGGTGGTGCCGACAGTGATGTCGTTGACCGAAATGCCGATCATCAGGCCAAGCGTGAACAGCGAATTGACCAGCGGTTTGCCCCATTCGCTCTTCGCGGCGAAGTCGAAATCGATGTGCAGCGGCTGCGGGTTCAGTGTCATCACCGAAAACAGCATATTGTCGCTTTCGGTCACGCTCTTGCGCAGCGCGTGCTTGAACACATGGCCGACGACGAACTCCTCAAGATAAAGCCCGGCCATGGTCGATCTCCTCCGCTGCCGCATCGGCCCGAAAATTGGTATCGATTTTCGGAAAGCACGATGCGAGGATTCAAAGTGTTAGAGCGTACTTTGTGCGTCCGAAAGGACGCACGTCGCTCTAAGGGTTGATAGGCGTTGCATATCGCGCTCGCAAGCCAGTTAACGAACATGGTGAACCGTTCGTAAACCATTTGTGCCTACGGTCTCCACCAGGGTCAGAAGCGTTCTGGCAAGGGGCGTAAGCAGGCGACATGGTCGTTTCGCATTTCCTGAAATGGATCCACACGGCGAAGGTGTCGGAGCGCGCTGCGGCGGCAAGCGCGCTGGCTCGCGCCTATGTCGACTCGGACCTGCCTTTCGAGGACCGCTGCGCGGCGGAGGCGGCGCTGACGCTGCTGCTCGACGATGCGTCGTCGAAGGTGCGGCTGGCGATCGCCGAAGCGCTTTCCATGAGCCATCATGCGCCGCTGCAGATCGTCAGCGCGCTGGCGTCCGACCAGCCTGAAGTGGCCGCTTTGGTACTGGCACGCTCGCCGCTGCTTACCGATGCAGACCTGATCGACCGGGTCGCCAGCGGCCAGAAGGCGACGCAGAAGGTGATCGCCGACCGGCCGCGCGTCTCGATGTCGGTAGCGGCAGCGATCGCCGAGATTGGCGAGCCCGAAGCCTGCGCCACGTTGCTCGCCAACAGCGGCGCCGACATTGCATCTGTCAGCTTTCGCCGCATGGCCGAGCGGCACGGCCATCTGCCTCTGGTGCGCGAGGCGCTGATCGCCGACGCGCGTCTGCCCGCCGACTGCCGGCATATGCTGCTGGTCAAGCTCGGCGAGACGCTCAAGGGGTCGCCGCTGGTGCTGGCGCTGATGGGCGCCGCCAGGGCCGAGCGCGTCACGCGCGATGCCTGCGTCAAGGCTTCGGTGACACTGATCGAAGGCACGCGGGCAGAGGAACATACCGCGCTTGTCGAGCATCTGCGCCTGCGCGGCGACCTGACCGCAAGCTTCATCATCCGCACCATCGCGCATGGCAAGGTCGACTTCTTCGGCTCGGCACTGGTCGCGCTCAGCCAGCAATCCGAGCAACGCGTTAGGGCGCTGCTGGCCGGCGGCCACGACGTGGCGTTGCAGGCACTGTTCCGCAGTGCCGGGCTTGCCGCCGCCACCCACGCCATCATCCTGCGTGCGCTGAAGGTCTGGCGTGAGGTCGCCAATGGCAAGCGCCTCGCCGGCGTGCAGGAAGTCAGTTGGCTGATGCTGAAGGAATTGGGCGGGCAGTCGGCCGAAGGCGATCTCGCCGGGCTGGTCAAGTCGATCCATCTCGACGCGCTGCGCGAAAACGCACGCGGGCACGCACTGGCGATTGCTGCTGCCTAGCACAAACTTAAAGCTTTAGGACTGGCCGGTTGGCTTGCCTGCCGTTGTAGGCGCAAAAAAGTGGTCCTATGTTTGAGTATGCGCCATTTAGCTTCAAAAAGCCTCACGGTTCCGGCCGAAATCAAGCCGTTGATTGACGAGATCAGGGTTCGCTTGAATCCTGATTCTATATGGCTGTTCGGCAGTCGAGCGCGAGGCGACAATCGCCCTGACAGCGACTGGGATATTCTCGTTGCTTTGCCTGACGACGCTCAGCCGGAACTACTTGATCCGCTCGTCGGCTGGACCGTTCAGCATGAAGTCGGAATTCCTGCCACGATCCTTGCCACTACGGCGAGCGAATTGGCCGCAAGCTGGGGTTCGCGAAACACGATTGCTTATGATGTTGCTCGGAAAGGGCACCGGTTAGATATCTGACCACCGGACCATCGCCAGTGCGCTTCGATTGGCGAATGGATGTATCAGGGATGCACGTCTTCTCGCTGAATCCGGGTCCAGAAATGCGGCTTATCTGAGTGAGCAGGGCGATCGAGCAGGTTGTCCGGGCGCTGGCGACTTCGGAGGCTGTTCATATCGAACGTCACGACGCACATCAGCTCGATAAAGTTGTGAGGTGATTCCCGGACGACCATGCTGAGAAGGCGGCATTGAACTCAGTCGTATGGCTGGGAGCCTACGCGACCACTTTTCGATATACATTGCCTTCCGGCCAGATACCTCGCGCACCTGATCGCGCGAAACTTCAGGAAGCCATCGACAACATCTCGGACCTTATTTTACGGGTAGCGAAGCATTTCGGGGTCGATCTTGGCGATGAAACAAAGCCGGCCCGAGTGGTCGCGCCGATGCGAAAGCTGTAGCGCAGAGAACGAGGCCAATATGGCAGCGATCTAGCTAAACCCGGTCTTTCGCGAAAAAGTCTGGAAAATCCTCGATCGCGGCGGCGATGATGCGCAGCGAGGCGGCGATCTGCAGCATTTCGGCGGCGTCGCTTCGTTCAGCGATACCGGCTGCATATTGCCTGGCGACGGTGGCAGTCGCAGTCCGCGGTTCGCCGGGCCGCCGGAACAGCAGTTCGCGCGCCAGCCCGCGCAGGAAATTGGTCATGGAAAGTGCTGTTTCGGATGGGATCGTGGAACTTTGCTGCGCGTTGCGCAGCCGCAGGATTTCGAGGCCGGCGGTAACGGCAGCAATGCCGCCGCCGAGAACGGCGTCGCCTTCCTTGCCGGCGTTCTGCAGCAGTGGCATCAACTGGTTGATCCGGTCGTAGGCAAGGCTTTCGAAAGCCGATCGCCGCGGCAGGCGGTCATGCAGGCAAAGGCGTGCAAGATCTTCGCGCATTGCTTGCAGGATGCGGTTGATGGTGACCCAAGGGTCGGCGGGCAGCACGACGGCGAAGACGCCGATCGCCAGAAGAATACCAACCAGGATCGATGCCGAACCGGCGAGGAACGGCAACGGATCGTAGGTCATCGCCTGATGCGGGCTAAGGAAGGCGAGGAAATTTATGGCGAAGGCCGTCGCCACACCGATATAGCGCGGATTGGCCATCCCCAGTGCAGCCGGCACCAGGATCGGCACGACGAAGACCATGAACCAGCCGAAGCCGGGCAAAGCGGGAAGCGCCAGCTGGCCGACGAGAAACGCAAAGGGCAGGGCCAGCAACGTGCCCTCGAAGAAGCTCCACGCCGACCGGATCGGATCAGGACGAGCGGCGAACAGGCTGGAGCCGACCGCACCCAGAATGACCGTGCCCGCCGCATCCGACCATTTCGTCGTCAGCCAGAAGGCGGCGACCAGGAGCGTGGCGACTGCGGCACGCACGGCGTTGCGCGATGCCGCACGGTAGTCGCGGTGCACCACCAGCGCCGGCTGCCGCCGTTCGCGACTGGCACGGGGCGAGGGGGAGCGGAGTGCGTCCAGGCCGCGCAGCACTTGCTGCATGGCTTCGGCGAAGTCGGCGGCAATGGTGAGGCGTGTGACCGTGCCAACCCTGTCATTGTCATGCCCGGGGCCTTGCCCTGCCGCGATGTCCGGCATCTGCCGCGCCTTGTAGACGATTGCGTCGAGCCGCGCCACCCAGGGCGCCGTGTCGTCCAGCGCGCCCGGCTTGGCTGCCAGTTCGCCGACGAGAGCCCGCAGTTCGCTGCGCACCGGAATAAGGGCTGCATTCTTCGGCGCGGCATGGGCATGCAGCGCACGCGCCGCCGACAGGGCCGACAGAAGCTGGCCGATGGTACGCCGGACCGGATAGGCGCGGGTGGCGAGGCTCGGCCCTTCCAGCCTTGCATAGGCGCGCATTTCGCCCAGCGTCTGGACGTCGCCGATCAGCTTGCGGTGCAGCCCGGCAAGCCTTTCCGCATCGCCGCCGGAAAAAGCACCGTCCGCGTAGGCTGCCAGGTCGAGAATGCTGCGCTTCAGTCTCGAGACGATGGCATCGGCGGCCAATTTCGGCAGGATCAGCCGGCTGGTCAGGGCGGCGCAGACGATGCCAAGAACGATTTCCGCACAGCGCGCCAGGGCGAGATCGACAACGAGGTGCGGCTGTCCGAACGCCGGCAGACCGATGATCATCGCGGTGTAGCCGGCAAGGGCGGCACCATAGGCTTCCGGATTGCGCAGTAGTGACCAGCGTGCAGATGCCGATCCAGATAGCAAGAACGGTAACCAGCAGCCACGGACTGGCACCGAAAACAGTGGTTATGCCGATCGCCGCCAGCGCGCCGGCAAGCGTGCCGAGCAGACGATAAAACCCCTTCGCCAGCACCATGCCGGCGACCGGCTGGGCGACGATGAACACCGTCATCATCGCCCATTGCGGGTGGTCGAGCTTCAGCGCATAGGCGGCCAAAAGCGCGATGAGACCGGCCGAAACGGTGCGTAGGGCAAAGATCCAGTCCGAGCGCGTCGGCCGCGTCAGGCCAGCGATCCGCGTGCCGATACCGTCCTTCAGCCGCGCCCAGGTCACGTGCTCGTCTCCAGCTCAGAAGGGCAAGCTAGCGGCGGGGGCTCAGATATCCAGCACTTCCGTCTCGGCGAATTCCGCGCGTTCCTGGATGAAGCGGAAACGGGCGTCGGGCTTGGTCCCCATCAACGCGTCGACCGCATCCTTGGTCGCCGCCTCGGCGTCGATGACGTCGACCCGGAGCAGCGTGCGCTTCCTCGGGTCCATGGTGGTTTCCTTGAGCTGGGCGGCCATCATTTCGCCCAGTCCCTTGAAGCGGCCGATTTCGACCTTGCCGCGCCCGGTGAATTCGGTGCGCAGAAGTTCGTCCTTGTGCGCATCGTTGCGGGCGTAGGCGACCTTGCCGCCTTGCCGGATCGAGTAGAGCGGCGGCACCGCCAGATAGAGATGGCCGCCGCGGACCAGGCTCGGCATCTCCTGGTAGAAGAAGGTGATCAGCAGCGAAGCGATATGGGCGCCATCGACGTCGGCGTCGGTCATGATGATGACCCGGTCGTAACGCAGGTCCTCGTCGCGGTATCTCGAGCGCGTGCCGCAGCCCAAGGCCTGGATCAGGTCGGATATCTGCTGGTTGCCGGCAAGCTTGTCGTTGCCGGCGCTGGCGACGTTGAGGATCTTGCCGCGCAGGGGCAGCACCGCCTGGCTGGCGCGGTCGCGCGCCTGCTTCGCCGAGCCACCGGCCGAATCGCCTTCGACGATGAACAATTCGGCCCCGGCGGCGGCATTCTGCGTGCAATCGGCGAGCTTGCCGGGCAGGCGCAATTTGCGCACCGCGCTCTTGCGCGAAACTTCCTTTTCCTGGCGGCGGCGCACCCGCTCGTCGGCGCGCGCGATCACCCATTCGAGCAGCTTGGAGGCTTCCTGGGGATTGTCGGCCAGCCAATGGTCGAACGGGTCGCGGATGGCGCTTTCGACAATACGGATCGCCTCGATCGTCGCCAGCCTGTCCTTGGTCTGGCCGACGAACTCCGGCTCGCGGATGAACACCGACAGCATGCCGGCCGCCGAGATCATCACATCCTCGGAGGTGACGATCGAAGCGCGCTTGTTGCCGACCAGATCGGCATAGGCGCGCAAGCCGCGCGTCAGCACGTTGCGAAACCCGGCCTCGTGCGTGCCGCCTTCGGCGGTCGGAATGGTGTTGCAATAGGAATTTATAAAACCGTCGCCGCCGAACCAGGTCACCGCCCATTCGAGCGAACCGTGGCCGCCTTGCTTCTCGCTCTTGCCGGCGAACATTTCACGAGTCACCTGGAATTCGTCGCCGAGCGAGGCTTTCAGATAGTCTTTGAGGCCGCCCGGAAAATGGAACTCGGCCTTGGCCGGCGTGGTGTCCTTTTCCTTGATCAGCGATGGATCGCAGGTCCAGCGGATTTCGACACCGCCGAACAGATAGGCCTTTGAGCGCGCCATGCGGTAGAGCCGCGCCGGCTCGAACGCCGCGCCCTTGCCGAAAATCTGTTCGTCGGGATGGAAGCGGATCTTCGTGCCGCGGCGGTTGTGCACCTCGCCGAGTTGCTCCAGGCCGGTGACCGGAATACCGCGCGAGAATTTTTGCCGATAAAGTTTCCTTCCCAGCGCGACCTCGACTTCGAGATGGTCCGACAGCGCGTTGACGACAGATACGCCGACGCCGTGCAGGCCGCCGGACGTCTCGTAAACCTTGCTGTCGAACTTGCCGCCCGAATGCAGCGTCGTCATGATGAGTTCGAGCGCCGGCTTCTTGAATTTCGGGTGCGGATCGACCGGGATGCCGCGGCCATTGTCGGTGACCGTCAGGTATCCGTCTGCGGACAGCTCGACATCGATGAACGTCGCATGGCCGGCGACCGCCTCGTCCATCGAATTGTCGATGACTTCGGCGAACAGATGGTGCATCGCCTTGTCGTCGGTGCCGCCAATGTACATCCCCGGGCGGCGCCGCACTGGCTCAAGCCCTTCCAGCACCTCGATATCGGCGGCACTATAGCTCTCGCTGGCATCGCGGGCTGGCGGGCGCTTCGTCGCCTGCACCAGCGGGTCGGCCGGGCGCGCGGTAGCGCGAGCTGGCTGCGGCGGCTTTTCCGGATTGCCGAAAAGATCGTTGCTGTCGTCCATGCTGGTCCTGGATTCCGATGCTGCGAATCACCCCCGATACTGCCACGCTTTTCGCGGGCAGGCGACGGAGGTTCCTGTTACGTTCGAGGATAGAGCCTCTTACTGCAAAACCATTCGACAACCAAGCGGCGGAAATGGGGTCGAGGCTTGGAGCATCGACGTTTTGTAAACCCTGTCCGAAGGTTACGCCGCAAGGTTGGCTGAAAAACGATATCCGCGGAGTGTCGCTGACCTAGAATGCAGCGGAACCCTCGAGAGGCTGTCGCCTAAGCATGTTGGATTACAGTTCGCTCCTGCTCGCGGCGGCGCTGTCGGGCACGTGTCTCAGCATCACCATGTTTGCGATCTGGTTCACCGCGCCACAGGCACGGTTTGTGCTGACGGTGGCGTGTGGCATTCTCATGCTCGTCGCACATGTGGTCTTGTTTTGGCATTACGCAAGGGATCCTAGCCCCTGGCTTTGCCAGATCGTGCTTGCGCTTCTCAGCCTGGGCTTCCTGATTATCTGCCTGTCGGCCATGCAATATCTCAGCATACGCGACTACAGGCGCGCGGTTCTGCCGACCTTGATTGCGATGGCTGTTTGCGCGGGCGCGACGTATCTCGGGTTTGATGGTATCGGCTTCATTGTCACCTACGCGACGGTAACGGCGCTGCTCTCGCTCATTGGGGTGATGTTCTGGATCAAGGGTGGCCACGATCGTCGGATATTGCTGGTCGTCTCGTTCCTGAGCGGCGTCTGTGCGCTGTCCTTCGGACTTTGCGGCGCGGTTCTGCTAATCAAGGGCCAATGGGTGCTCGGCGTTGCGCCCGACAATTGGGCCGAGCGGGTGAATTCCGTCGTAGCCGTCGCCTGCATGACGGGGTTTGGTGCATTGACGCTCTCCCTGCACCATTTGCAGGCGCAGATCGAATTGAAGGCCGAGACGATGACCGATCCATTGACCGGGCTGATGAACCGGCGGGCGTTGACGGCACTCTACGGTGACCGGGCTTTCGGTCCGTTCATGTCCGTCGCCATGTTCGATCTCGACCATTTCAAGAGGACGAACGACGTATTCGGTCACCCGGTCGGCGACCAGGTTCTGCGCCGCTTTGCCGCCGTCATCAGGAAATACGCCAGGACCGGAGTCGACGCCTTCCGGCTGGGCGGCGAGGAATTCGTGCTCGTCATGTCGCGGATGACGGAAGAGAAGGCCTATGACATAGCGAGCAAGATCAGCGTCGCCTTCGGCACGGAAGTCGTGGCCACCCAGCTTGGTCCGTTGCGAAGCACAGTCAGTGGCGGCATCGGCTTTGGTGCGACGAGCGGCACCGGTCTCGACGATGTGTTGGCCGAAGCCGACGCCGCACTCTATGCGGCAAAGCGCGCCGGGCGAAATCGCGTCGTCGCCCAGGACAAGGCGAGCAAGGCCGAGGGGCCGGCCTTGCGTTCTGCCTGATTGCTACTCCGCAGCACCCAGATATTCCGACAGCGGCGGGCAGGAGCAGACCAGGTTGCGGTCGCCGGCGACGTTGTCGATGCGTGAGACCGGCGGCCAGTATTTTGCCGCAGTATCGGCATCACCGGCGGGGTAGGCCGCCTCCAGGCGCGAATAGGGATGGGTCCACTGGCCGGCCAGCGCCTCGGCGGCGGTATGCGGCGCATTGACCAGCGGATTGTCGGCCAGGGGCCATTCGCCTTTCGCCACCTTGGCCGCCTCGCCCGATATCGCGATCATCGCATCGCAGAAGCGATCGAGCTCGCTCTTGGGCTCGGACTCGGTCGGCTCGACCATCAGCGTGCCGGCCACCGGAAACGACATGGTCGGCGCATGGAAACCATAGTCGATCAACCGCTTGGCGACGTCGTCGACGCTGATGCCGGCACTGTCCTTGAGCACGCGGGTGTCGAGGATGCATTCATGCGCAACGCGTCCGTGCCTGCCTTTGTAGAGCACCGGGAAATGCGCTTCGAGCCGCGTCGCCACATAGTTAGCGGAAATGATCGCCGTCTCGGTCGCCTGCTTCAGGCCGGAAGCGCCCATCATACGGATATACATCCAGGTGATCGGCAGGATCGACGCGCTGCCGAACGGTGCAGCCGACACGGCATGGCCCGAGCCTTCGGTGACGTGGCCGGGCAGATACGGCTTCAGATGCGCCTTGACGCCGATCGGGCCGACGCCGGGACCACCGCCGCCATGCGGGATGCAGAAGGTCTTGTGCAGGTTCATGTGGCAGACATCGGCGCCGATGTCACCCGGCCGAGCGAGGCCGACCAGCGCGTTGAGATTGGCGCCGTCGAAATAGACCTGGCCGCCATGCTCATGGATAAGGGCGCAGAGGTCGCGCGCGCCTTCCTCGAAGACGCCATGCGTCGAGGGATAGGTAAACATCAGCGCCGCGAGGTCTTGCGCATGCTCGGCCGCCTTGGCCTTCAGATCGTCGACGTCGATGTTGCCGTCTTCGGTGCAGCGCACGACGACGACGCTCATGCCGGCCATCGCCGCACTCGCCGGATTGGTGCCATGCGCGGATGACGGGATCAGACAGACCGTGCGGTGGCCTTCGCCGCGTGAGCGGTGGTAGCCGCGAATGGCGAGCAGCCCGGCATATTCGCCCTGACTGCCGGCATTGGGCTGCAAGGTCACGGCATCAAAACCAGTGATCTCCGCCAGCCAGCCTTCCAGCTCGTCAATCATGGCGCGGTAGCCGGCCGAGTGGCTTGCCGGCGCGAAGGGATGCAAATTGGCGACATCAGGCCAGCTTACCGGCATCATCTCGGCGGCGGCGTTGAGCTTCATGGTGCAGGAGCCGAGCGGGATCATGGCGCGGTCAAGCGCCAGGTCCTTGTCGGCCAGCCGGCGCAGGAAGCGCATCATTTCGGTTTCCGAACGGTTGTCGTGGAAGACGGGCTGGGTGAGGAACTCGTTGCCGCGCGGTTTTCCTGGCATGGAATTGCCGGCGGCAACGTCGGCCTTGGCGCTGAACAGCGTGGCAATCGCCTCCAGATCGGCCTCGGTGGAGGTCTCGTCGAAGCTGATACCGATATGGTCGGCGTCGATGAGGCGCAGCAACCGGCCGGTCTTTTCAGCAGCGTCGGCGAGCGCGCCGGCTTTGCCCTTTACTTCCACTGTCACCGTGTCGAAACGGCTTTCGCCAAGTATCGAAACGCCTGCTGCCTTAAGGCCGGCGGCAAGGCGGTCGGCCAGTGCGTGGACGCGGCCGGCAATCGCCTGAAGCCCGGCTGGGCCATGCCATATCGCATAGGCCGTCGCCATGTTGGCGAGCAGCGCCTGTGCGGTGCAGATGTTGGAGGTCGCCTTGTCGCGGCGGATATGCTGCTCGCGTGTCTGCAAAGCGAGGCGATATCCGGGACGGCCCTTGCTGTCCGTCGACTGGCCGACGAGCCGGCCGGGCATCAGCCGCGTCAGCCTGTCGGAGACGGCGCAATAGGCGGCATGCGGCCCGCCAAAGCCCATCGGCACGCCAAAACGCTGCATCGGGCCGACGGCGATGTCGGCGCCAAGCTTGGCCGGCGCATCGGTCAGCGTCAGGCCCAACGGGTCGGCAATGAAGACGACCAGCGCGCCGGCAGCGCGGGCCTTTTCGATCGCTGCCTTGTGATTGCCATAGACGCCGAACGTGTCCGGCCAGGAGACCAACAGGGCGGCGGTGTTGTCGTCGATCACCTCGCCGTCTACCTCGATGCCCAGCGGCTCGGCGCGGGTGCGCACCACGTCGAGCGTCTGCGGATGCGGCGTGCCGGCGAGCGCCACCTTGGTCCGCTTGTCGCGATGATGGCGCAGCGCGATGCCGACCGCTTCGGCCACCGCCGTCGCCTCGTCGAGCAGCGAGGCCGACGCCACCGGCAGGCCGGTCAGTTCGGCGACCAGCGTCTGGAAGTTGAACAGCATTTCCAGCCGGCCCTGGCTGATCTCGGCCTGGTAGGGCGTGTAGGCGGTATACCAGGCCGGGTTCTCGAACAGATTGCGCTGGATTACCGGCGGCACGTGGACGCCATGATAGCCGGTACCGATGAAGCTCTTCAGCATGGTGTTTTTCGCCATCGTCGCCGCGAGCTCCGCCAGCGCTTCCGCTTCGCTTGCGGGGGCGGGCAGGGCCAATGGACGGTCGAGCCGGATCGACTTCGGCACTGCCTGGCTGATCAGCGTCTCGACTGAGGGAACGCCGATCGTGGCCAGCATGGCTCTGACGTCATTGAGGCCTGGGCCGATATGGCGAGCCGAGAAGGGGTAGGGTGCTGCGGTCATGTTCAATGTCCTGGTCGTGTCATCAGCCGATATGCGCCTGGTAGGCCGCCTCATCGAGCAGGCCTTCGAGTTGGCTCTCATTGGCCAGCTTCATCTTCCACAACCAGCCGTCGCCGGTCGCCGCCGAATTGACGAGCGAAGGATCCGATGACAGCGAGGTATTGGCCTCGGTGATCTCGCCGTCGACCGGCGCATAGACGTCCGATGCCGCCTTGACCGATTCGACCACCACTGCGGTGTCGCCCTTGGCCAGTTTTCTGCCCAATTCCGGCAGTTCGACGAAGACGAGATCGCCGAGCTGCTGCTGTGCGTAGTCGGTGATGCCGACGGTGGCGATGCCGCCCTCGACGCGAAGCCATTCGTGATCTTCGGTGAAATAGGTCTTTGCCATGAAGTTCATCCTTTGCGGTAGCGATGGGGCGTGAAGGGCAAGGGGTGGATGTCGACCGGGATTTTCGTCCCGCGGACATCGGCGAACAGTTTTGCGCCGGATTTGGCAAGCGGCGTCTGGACGTAGCCCATGGCGACCGGATGACCGGCCGAGGGGCCGAAGCCGCCTGAGGTGACATGGCCGGCAGGATTGCCGTCGGCATCGAAAAGGGCAGCACCGGCGCGCACCGGCTGGCGGCCGTCCGGCTTCAAACCGACGCGTTTTTGCGCCGGGCCGCGCTCCAGGATGGCGCGCAATGCATCGCCGCCGATGAAGGCCCCAGAGGCGCGAACCTCCTTGGGGATGGCCCACATCAGCCCGGCACTGGCCGGATCGATCTCCGGCGTGATGTCCAGACCGTGCAGGCACAGCCCTGCTTCGAGCCGCAAACTGTCGCGGGCGGCAAGGCCGATCCACATCACACGTTCGTCCTCGAGCAGCCTGGCGACGAGAGTTCTTGCGTCCGCCTCGGGCAGACCGATCTCGAAACCGTCTTCGCCGGTGTAGCCAGACCGGCTCATGAACCATTTTTCGCGCGGCTCGATGCCGTGCATGAACACCAGCGACCCGGTCTCGATGCCGGCGCGCGAAAGGGCGGCCCACGCCGCAGGGCCCTGGATGGCCAGGAAGACGCGATCGAGCGCGTCCACTTTCACATCGCCCCCGGCCAGCGCGCGCAGATGCTTTTCGTCGGCGGCGGCGTTGCCGGCATTGGCGACCATCATGAAGCGCTCGGCGTCGAGCCTGGTGACGATCAGATCGTCGAGTATTCCGGCGGCCTCGTTGAGGAAGAACGTGTATTTGGATTGGGAAATCTCAAGCGCGCCGGCATCGAACGGGCAGGCGCGGTTCAGAAGTGCTGCGGCGCCCGGACCGCTGATTTCGAACAGCTTCATGTGCGAGATGTCGAACAGACCGGCATGCTCGCGGCTGTGAAGGTGCTCTTTCATCACGCCGGCCGGATAAGTCAGCGGCATCGACCAGCCGGCGAAGGCGCCGAAACGCGCACCGGCTGCCATGTGCAGATCTTCGAGGGGAAGGTGTTTGGTGTCGCCCGTCATGTCATCTCCAGAGTCGCACGCAAGCGGCCGCAAATGGCGACCAGTCCGTGCCCCTCTGTCTGAAGCCTGAGAGACTCGCGCCCCGTAACTCTGTCGGCAGCGCTTACACCTTCGGCGCGGGGGCAAGCCCCGACTTTCCAGAGTGTCTTTCCCGTCTACGGTTCTTTTGCCTGAGAGATTTCGGGCGATTTCCCCTTCGGCGGCAGCTCTCGCTGCTCTCTCCCGCAAACAGGTAGGACTCGGTTAAGAGCCCTCGACGCGCCATCCATAGCCTGTGGACGACACCTTGTCACCTGCCGGCGACATTTTACTAACAAGCCCTCTTTGCGGGCCTTCTTATAGGCAAGCCTTCGCTAACCACGCCGCTTGCCGGTTTCTCAAGACCTTGCAGATATACCGGATGAGGACCGGCAATTGCCGGGCGCGGGCGGGGAACAAAAATGGGCGAACTGATCATGAGCGCGCCGGTGGCCGGGCTGACCTCGAAAAATCGGATCACGGCCGAAGACGTGATCATGCTGCGCCGCGAAGTGTTCGGCGACGGCGTGGTAACGCGCGGCGAGGCCGAGGCGCTGTTTGCGCTCGACGCGACGGCGAGGGACAAATGCGCGGAATGGCCTGAGTTTTTCGTCGAGGCCGTCACCGACTTCATCGTCCACCAGGAAAAGCCGGCGGGCTATGTCTCGCAGGAGAATGCCGACTGGCTGGTCCGGACGATTTCGCGCGACGGCATGGTCGACAGCCGGACCGAGCTCGAGCTGCTGGTGCATGTGCTGGAAGTTGCCAAATCATCGCCGAGCACGCTTTCCAGCTATGCGCTGGAGCAGGTCGCTCATGCGGTCGTGGACGGCAAGGGGCCGCTCATGACCGGCGGCAGACTTATCCCTGGGTCGATTGCCAAGGCTGAGGTCGAGCTGTTGCGCCGCATCCTTTACGCCTATGGCGGCGATGGCAACATCGCCATCAGCCGCGCCGAGGCCGAGGTGCTGTTCAAGATCAACGAGCGGACAAAGGCGGCCGACAACGATCCGGCGTGGAACGATCTGTTCGTCAAGGCGATCGCCAATTTCGTCATGTGTTCGGCCGGCTACGAAGCGCCGGTGCGCGACGTGGCGCTGCGCCGGGATTCCTTCTTTGAGCACTCCGATCCGGAGATCGGCGGTTTCTTCAGCCGCATGGTGTCGGGCGGCCTGTCCGGCATCATGGAAGTCTATCACTCGCCGGGCGACGTCGAGGCCGAGTGGGAAGCGAAGAACAAGGCAGCCGAGGCACTGGCCCGTCGCGCCGAGACGGTCGATGCCGGCGAGGCGAAATGGCTAGCTGAACACATAGGCGACCGGCCGTTGCAGGAGAACGAGCGTGCGTTGCTGACGATGATCAAGCACGCCTCGCCGGAAATCCATCCGGCGCTGAAGCCGCTGATCGACAAGGTGGCCTGAGAAAAAGGCACTAAGCCATTGAGCGCAACGGCCGCATCAGATGCCGCCGTACCAGTCGTAGCCATTGTCCTCCCAATAGCCGCCTCTGCCGCCGCCGAGATTGGCGAAGCCGTCGACGAGCTCGATCTTGTATAGGTATTTCGGCATCTTATAGCCGAGCTGGCGCTCGACGCGGACGCGCAGCGGTGCGCCGTTCTCGACCGGCAACGGCTTGCCGTTGAGCCCATAGGCAAGGATTGTCTGCGGATGACGGGCATCGATCAGGTCGATCGAGCCGTAATATTTGATATCCCCGGCGAGGCTGCGATCGATCGTGTCGAGGCAGTGGAACATGAGGTAGCGTGCCTGCGGCTTGACCACCGCCAGATCGAGCACCAACGACAGCGGCGTGCCGGTCCATTTGGCAATGCAGCTCCAGCCTTCGACGCAATCGTGGCGGGTGATCTGCGTGCGGCTCGGCATGTTCGTCAGCTGCTCGCGGCTCAGCGACAGCGGCTTTTCGACGAGGCCGGAAACCTCGAGCCGCCAGTCGGCGAAATTGTTGGCGAGCAGGCCCTTATAGTAATCGTCGTCAGGCGCGGTAATGCCGTTCGGCCGCTGCGGCTGGCGAATGTCGGCCTCGGTGAATTCCGGCGCCAGCGCGTCACGGCCGGCAAGCAGCCGCTGCGCCCGCCAGGTCAGGCCGTTGGCGCTTTCGAGAAAGCTGCGCAGGCCGTCACCGACGCCAAGCTGGCTGTCGAAGGCGTCGCAGCCCGACAGCATGATGCCGGAAAGGCCGAGGCTGGCCGAGCTCAGGAATTTTCTGCGGCTGATCTCAAATTTAGCCATGTCAGGCACTCCTTTCTGGCGCTTTGTCGCCAGGCGCCGGCGGATCGGTGCGGTACCAGCCAGTGACGATCGAACGCAGCTCGTTGAGCGGGCCGGCGGCCAGGATCATCAGGATATGGATGACGAAGAAGGCGACGAGCAGCAGCATCACCACGAAATGAATGGTGCGCGCCGTCTGCCGGCCGCCGAGCAGGTCGTTCAGGAACGGCAGCACCGAGTTCATGCTGGGCGACATCGCCAGGCCGGTGATGATCATCAGCGGCAGCAGCACGAACAGCACCCCGCCATAGGCCATTTTCTGCAGCGTGTTGTATTCGCGCGTGTGGTGGAACCTGAGCTTGGCGTGCTCGACGATGTCTCGCGGCAAGCGCCTGATATCATCGAGGCGCGGCGCAAGATCGCGGCGCAAATGGCCGTTGATCAGGCTGGCGACCAGCCAGACCAGCAGCGTGGTGGTCAGCACCCAGGCAAAGAAGAAATGAACGACGCGCGCGGTGCCGAGGTCGTAATAGGAAGGGATCGTCGCCCAGGACGGGAAGGCGCGGGACGTCTCTTGGCCGGCCAGACCCGACCAGCCGAGCACGCCGGTTGTATCGAAGCGCTTGCCGAAGATCTCGGTGTAGCCGCGCGGGCCAGTCGCCGTATTCTCGGCGCCAATGGCGAAGATGGTGTTGTTGTATCCGAAGCCGGACTCCTTGCCGATGTAGAGCTGTGGGCGGGCGTTGAAGATCTGCAGGCCGGAAAGCAGCATGAAAAACAGCGCGATCGCCCACAGCCAGTGCGTCAGCCGCGTCCAGCGCGACTGCCGATAGATCAGCGTCGCATCGCTCGGCGCGGCGGTATCTGCTCCGGCGGCTTGGTTTCTGGCAAGCGATTCCATCTGTTTTGTTCCTTCCGGCGGCGCGGTTCGCCACGGGCTGTCAGATCTCTTCTCCTCCCAATACGTCCCCGGCCAAAGCGATGTTTCACCCGATCACGGATTTATTACGGACTGCCGAGGCTGACGGCGAGGTTGACCGCGGCCGCAACGATGACCGTGTTGAAGAAGAACGACAGGATCGAATGCACAAGCACGACACGGCGCATTTGCGAGGTCGTGATGTTGGTGTCGGCGGTTTGCGCCGTCATGCCGATCACTGTCGCAAAATAGAGGAAATCCGAGCCTTCCGGCCGTTTGCCGCCCGGGAAGTCGAGGCCGCCGACCGGTGTCTTCTTTTTGGTTTCGGTGTCTATCGCATCGCCATCCATCCAGTAGAGATGCGCGTAATGAAGTGCCGCCATGGCATGGATAGTAAACCAGCCCAGCGGGATTGACAGCAGCGCGACCGTAAGTTCGACGGAATCCGCGCTTTTCTCCCTATTGATCAATTGAAACAAGGAGATGATGGCAATACCGACGACGACCAAGGTCACGGCGAAGATGGCCAGCACGGGCAGGTCCGTGTCGCGCGCATTCTTGCGCAGATAGCTGCCGGTGAGCCGTGGCATGTGGGTGACGACAAGAATGATATAGGCGGCAAACACATTCGCGCCGATCGAGTAGGCAAGCGGCGCGCGCCAGATCAGCGCCGCGCCAAAGGCTGCCACGCCGATGCAGGCCGACACGGCGAAGTGCATGTGCCGCTGCATTGGTATCCTGTTCGGCGTACCGGTCGTCATGGTTTTAGTCCGCTGTGGCGGATTTCAGCGCCCGCCGCAAGATGCGGTCGAGCTCGCTAAGAAACCGCGAGCGATCCTGCGGCGCGAAACTCGAATTGTAGCCCTTGCTTTCGCCGGTCTCGCGCAGATGCTGCTTGAGATCGCGCATCGCCACCGCCATGCCGATCGTTTCCGGCGTAAACGGGCGTCCCGTCGGGCCGAGCACATGGGCGCCAAGCGCCACCGCGCGGGCGGCAAGCGGGATATCGGCGGTCACCACGATGTCGTTGGGCCGGGCATTGTCGACGATCCAGTCGTCGGCGGCGGCGGCGCCCTTGGAGACGACGACATTGCGGATCATCGGATCGCGCGACGGACGCAAGCCGCCATTGGAGACGAAGGTGATGACGATGCCGTGCCGCTCGGCAACCTTTTCGACCTCGGTCTTCACCGGACAGGCATCGGCATCGACGAGAATAGCGGGTGCGGGCATCGTTTCTCCAAATGTGAAAGAGCCGGGCGACGTCGCCCGGCTCAATCGATGATATTCGAGCGGCTACTAGGCCGGCAACGCGCCGGACTTCTTCGCCGTCCAGGTGGCGATGTAGTCCATCAGGCCGGGATTGAGGCAGTCATAGGGTTCGAGGCCGATCGACTTCAGCTGCGAACGGATGCCGTCCATGCG
>NZ_JAMYSE010000073.1:0-31799 GCF_040321795.1 Mesorhizobium sp. M0244
CAAGAAGGAGAGCCTGAGGGCCTTGGCCGCCTGAGCACCGTCATGTGTCCGCCGCTCCGCAAAACACGGGGGCGGCGCGGCGGACACGCCGACGTCACCGCAATGCCACGCCATTTTGCAGAACTTGACGCACACAACTACGAGGTATTCTATATCTGAAGGGCAGAAAAAGTTATTGCGTCAATAGAGAGAAGACGCCTTAACTAAGACTTTCAAAACCGTTAAGTGTATGCTGCCAGGCGATCAAGGCGTGATGTCGCCCTGTCGGGGGGGCGAGTAAAATGCAGACTGTGATGAGTCAAAAGCTGGCAAGCTATGGCCAGTGGACCTACCGTGGTGCCTGGGCACAGAGATTGCGGCCGCAGCGATTGGTCTTACGACAGGTGTAGCATTAGGCGTACAAGCGTTTTCTGCAAGCGAGTCTGTCACTGTGACGTTGCCCCCAGTTTCTATCCAGTTTTGAGTTCGTTTCCGGCGTGGGTTGTGCCCTGCTGGGCGGGTGAAGCGACGGGCGCAGGCGCGGAGCCTTTGGCATAGTGACCTGCGCGAGCGACCGTCGCAAATTGAAGGTGGTGACGAACTGCGTGAGGCACAAGGATTCGGGGACCGCGCCTAACGCGGCGACTTCAACACACCAGACGAGAGGCAAGGTACGCCAAAAGGCTTCATCTCCCGTTTGATGTTCGCCGTTTCAACGGGGCTTGCGTGAGGTGTAATCATCACTTGGTCGATGAACGTCTTCGCCTCGATGTCGATATAGACACCCTCTCTCAATGCCTGCTTGTCCAGCCAAAGGAGTCTCACCTCGTCTTCGAACTTGAAGGCACGCCGCTTGTGCAACAGCATGGTCGCGGCCACCCGGGTAACTTCTTTCTTCGATCCTTCTGCGACCGACTGCGCCAGACGAACAAGAGTTCTCTCGCCACGATATTGGACGCGGCCTAGAAAAGCGGAGCCGGCGCTGTTCTTGAGGAGGCCTTTTGCCGCGTTCACCATAGCGTCCACCCGACAGCGGATTCGAACAATAGGAGTTTCCTTGTCGGGACCAAAGCCTGCCATTCGCCAACGCGGTTCGTCATGTGCACCTGTGGTCCAACAAGAGCCGTACGGTTGAAACCCCGACAAGGGACCGGGGCGATTGAACAGACCATCGCACCACCACCGCTCATAGGGGTCCTGCCAACATCGGACGAGCGAGAGCCGCAGTTTGTTAGTTTCGAAAATCAGCTTGGCGTAACGCCATTCGAGCATATGATAGAGGAATGGTTTTGTGAGTGCGGGGTCCTTCATCACTTTCCGGCCGTCTGCGCCGCGCTCGAGTGACCAAGAGATGGGATGCTTCTGGTCGATGATCATGACAGTTTCCCAAGAGCCAGCTCGGCACTCTAGTCAGCTGTGAACTCTCTGTTATTTGGCATCACGCTTCTAAACTCAGGCCATTCAGACCTAGCGGTGCGCGCGGCAGGCGGTATGGTCTGGCGGTATGGTCTTGCGTTATTCCGGCCAGCCGCCTAGAATATCCCTATGATTGATCTAGCAACCCATGCGTTTGAGCTGCTAACGGCCCTACTTGGATTGGCAACAGCAAGCCTTCCTGCGCTCTTGTTTTTTAAAAATACCGAAAAACTTGATAGCTGTTTTTTTAATACAAACGAAAACGCCCTCGCCAGATCATAAATCGTGAAGGACATTGGCACAAAGGACTGGAAAGACCTTTGCGAGACTTCTGGCACAAGCCAAGATGAATGGCCGACAGTCAAATCTCAGACCCAGAGCTTACCCGGACGGTAGCGGCGGGGCAACCGGTGCCTCAGCCACCTCAACTGACCGCCCAATGACCGCCTTTGAGATCACGAGGCGGTTGGCTCTACGTCTGATATGAGGCGCATTGCCGCCCGGCAGCCTATGGGCCGTGTATGGACGGTCAGGTATTTGCGCGGGGCGCCCGACAAGCTGCCGTTCGGCTACCGACCTCATCGTTATCGTTGCGGGATTCGAGGCATTCCGATACCAGCCATTCGCCGGTGACCAGTCTCAGCACGTGGTCGGGCATATAATTTGCCTATCGTTCGCGCGGCCAAGAGTGGGCATTTGTTTTGACGCGCTTCTGTTCGTCGACATAGGGACGCTGGCTCCGCAGCATCAGATCCGATTCTTTACATGTAAAAGCTGTACCTTGGAGCGATCTCCTGCTCGTCTCCGAGGTATTTGAGCACCTGGCCCACCTGCCTTGCCGCAGCAATGGTAATCGGCATTCCGTTGTCGAACTGAGTGTTGTTCCAATTCATCTTGGTCAAAGCCAAGGTTTCGTGCGCGATATGCTGCAGTGGCTGACCGAGAACCTGACATCGCAGCATCAGCGGCCGTGGCACATACATGCCGGGATATGTGCGGAAGAAGTCGACGCTGCCGCGCGTGTAAAGGAGAGCCTGATCCTTGCTGAAGCGCAAAAGGCTGCCTCTCAATGGGGGATAGACGCCGAGCCGATAAAGGCGTGTCATCGATTTCTGAATCCAGACGAAATCAGCATAGTCGATGTCGCGCTCGTCAATAGCCTTGTGAAAACCATCCAGTTCGTTCGAATCGAAACGCGATGTCTTATGCAGCACCACGCGGGCTGGGTAGTGGCCGTGCTGACCGCGAAACACCTTCAGGGAATCTCTCAGGAGCGTATAGGCATCTTCGGCGGTGAGATGGGGCGAACGGTCTTCTTCGCTTTCGACCATGCGGCCGCCGCGAAGGATTAAACCTTCCCCTCTCTCATCAAACATCTGGGCGGTGCTCGTATGCATATGCTCGCCTTCCACCGATCGGTAGAAGCTCAGACCGACGAAAGATGTTCTAAGTTCTCGGGCATCCCTCGCGAGGCGCCACGGAAGGCCACCGGCTTTGTAGTAGATGGCAGTGACAAGGTTCCAGGCGATGGTGGCAGGATCCTGCGTTCGCCGGTCGCTGTTCTCCTTCAGTTTCCGAGGTATGCGGTAAGACGGATCGAACGTGGTCGGCCACATCAACTGAATAGGGATACGCAGGCGCATGCACGCTGCCTTGAGCATGCCGCGGAAATCTAGTTCGTTGCCTGGCTCCGCTTCCCCGACCTCGTCTTCGTTCTCGCCTGTGGCTTCACGTGCATTCACGGTCCTTTCGATTATCTCGACAGGCAACGCGATAAGAACGACATCGGGTCGCGCGGTCCTTTCAGCAAGGACCGCGATTTCGTCGACGATCGTGCTGACCACCTCGCGAGTGACCTCCCTTTGCCCCGGAACCGCAACCAGACGGCCGATTTCCTTTGTCGGAAGGATTCGCTGAAGCTCGCTCGATGTGGTGAATTCGCATCGAAAGGTTTCATCGTTCCGCAGACCTGGGAACCGTGGGAACAGGTTTGCCTGGCGGCTGGGCTTTGCTTCGAAACCGTCAGAGCATGCCTCGATCCATCTGGCGGTGCCTTCCACGGTGTCCGCGCTCCCGACTATTCCAAGCTTGACGCGTCTAGGCGCACCATCGATGTGCACGTCAAAGGGACCGTAGTCCATGATCCCGAAGCGGATGTCGGGATGCCGCAGCCCGCTTCCGAATTCCAGTTCGGGCTCGGCCAGATGAGAAAGCCTCATTCCGTGCCCTCCTGCATCTTGTCGAAGTCGAACAGCGGCGAGGAAGGATTGGATTCTTGCGCGGTCCAAAGTTGATCCGGCACACCCACGTCGAGTTCCAATGATTCCAACGGCGCGAATCTGAGATGTGGGTAGGCCTCCCCGAGAAGGTCTCCCGTCCGGTGGGTAGTCAGAAACGCCTGCCACATCACAAACTGGCCCATGACAGCAGCGTTGTTCTCGAGTTCTTTGATCTTCTTAAGATGTTCGCCTGCCTTGAAATCGGGCTCCCGGCCATCCCTGCTGAAATGATAGGTCGGCGTAACCTCGACGTACCATTTCTGATCATAGCGGACGAAATACGGGCGGAAGCCCGAATGACGAAAGTAAGCAGGCTTCCCCGGATGCTCGCGCTGGCGACCATAGCCTTTGACAACGCGACGCGTAGTCAAGTTCTGGACGCTCCTGTAGGCGTAGTTGAGCTTCCCTCGGTTTCTCGGCTTCACGAAATACAGGATGCCGCTGTCGCGATCGCGACGAAGGTCGGGTCTCACAAAATCCCCGATTGCCCTATTCAACAGCGCAACGAAATCACGAACCCGATCCACGTCGTCGCTGTCCGACCACTCGGAGGTGTCGAAGACTTCCATCGCCGACACATCGCAAATTTTGTTCCAGGGCCACTTGTCCAAGTCGTTGAATGACAGGACCGCATTGCTCCTGACTATCCACTCGGAAGAGGCTTTCGAGTCCAGCTCCCTCAGGGCGGCTCCGAAAGATTTGTCCGTGTGGTGGTCGGTTGGGGCCCAGTAGATCTTAGGCGCGAAACCGATCTCCAACAGATTGACGAGCAGGGATTCGTGGAGACGCACGCTAGGTCCCGTGGACCCGGGCTTTGCCGAAGTGGCTACCGCCACGATCGCGGCCTTCGCGTCGACAGAGAAAAAATCAGATCGCTTGTCGAAGACGACCTTCCTCGACTTCAAGTTCTCGGTGTCACTGAACCATTCCTTGATCGACTTCCAATAGGCCTTCCCTTCGTCGAGCTTTACGACGAGCAGCAGAACAGGAGCCGTGCCATGCATCCAGTACTGGATGTCTGCTTCTGCCAAGGGGAACTCAAACGTGGTGTCGGTTTCGGCCTGCAGTCGCGTGCGCTCGGTTGCCTTTCCCTGAACTTGCAGCAACAGGTTTGAGACGGCTCCCGTCGTTTCATCGCGTAGTTCGATAAATCCATCGATTCCGGCTTCCACGCCGCCAGTCTCGTAGAACATGAAGCCCATGTTCAACACGACTTGGCGAATATACGCGATGCCGCGTTCGCCGATGATATCGGTACGCCCAATCTTCTTCGCCATCTTCCGCTCAACGAGAGTATGCGACCCAGAATCGAGAATAGGGACAAGAATCGTTCGGTTAGGAATACGACGGCGCGGTCTGCGCTTCAATTTTCACGACGAGTTGTCACCGGATAGGTGCCACGGCACTCGAAGGAAGTCCAAGCTCTATCGACCTCTAAGCCAAAATCGCCCGAGCGAAAGCTTCCTCGTCACCCGCGCCTACCAGACGCAACGGCACGCCGAGATCCCGGGCATGCTTCTCGGCGAGCGCTATGACCAGGGCTTGGTACTCGGCAATCTGGCCAAAAGTCCTGTCCGGGCGGACCCTGCTCGTGTCCCGACTCCTGTGACCGAGGATACTTTCAGGATCGCCGTAAAGAGCTATCACAACGTACGGATCGATCAGTCGGAAGACCTCCAGAGGGATTTCGACATAGCCGTCGTCGGTGTCGATGATGTTATGCGCGTCGAAAACGATGGGACGGCTCTCCCTCGCGCGCAACTTCCCGAAAGCTTCGCTTAGCAGCGTCTGATTGTCGAGAACTTGACCTTTTCTGAGTTCTTCGCGGTCTACGGTTCGAGCCAGCAGGTCGGCTTTCGCTTGCCGTAGGACATCGCTTGCCTGAACATGGATGAGGCCGGCATTTGCGGCACATCGTCCAATCACGTACGATTTTCCAACACCGGACACGCCGACCACCAATGCGACTCTCGTCATCGACCCAACTTCCTCTAGCCTGTGCCTCTCCCATAGACGACCCTGCGACGAAATCGCCCGCTACATTGTACACGCTGTCCACGAGAAGTTTGCGTGGGACCGTTTCGATTTCTCTCGCGTTCGCATAGAGTCCGGAGAAGTCAGGAGTGGCCCATTGCAATTCGTGTTTCCTACGCCCCCAGGGCTGTACGACGCCGCTCTCGAGCGTCTGAAGACAAGGCTCGCGGACGAGTTTCCCGAACGATCTTCCGTCCCGCGTGAGCGCTTCGTCATGACCGAACGCCTCGCGGACAAGGTGCTGTCTGAGCAGAAATCGACGACAATCCGATACGACCGCGATAGGGTCGAGTACCCCGCTGGGCCTGTGCTGCCACTTTACGCCGCTGCCGAGCAAGCGCCGCATGACGAGTATCGTTGCCTTGCCCGTCTTCGTGTCCTCAGCGTGCGTTACTCCACATTTAATGGCCTAACCGAAGCTGATGCGCGTTCCGACGGATTTTCTTCCCTAGAGGAATTGCTCGGTACGCTGCAGCACTTCTACGGCCGCATAATGCCGGATGACACGGTCTGCATTTACGAGTTCGCCCTCGAGCGAACGGCGACGAAGCGAAAGACTTTGGCCTGGAACGTGGTGCTGCAATCCGCTTCCGTCTAAAACTTGAAGCCCAGCTTCAGGAGCGTTTTCAGCTTCGCGTAAGCCGATTGGGGAATCTTGTTTATCGACTGCGGCCACGAAGGCAGGACGCCGTAGCCGAGCAAGTCGATCAACGGCACGGTCGGCTCCAGGTGCCCGATCAGCAGGAAGTCGATGACCTTAAGCGGACGCGATCCCGCCACCCAGTGGGCGAGTTCCGTATCCGAAAACACGGATCGTTTCGCAGTCCACTTTCGTACCTCGTTCACATCGAGGGTCCAACGGACGGATTCCACAATGCCCACGCTCGTCATTGATTGGGAGCCGTAGGACGGGGACTTGGTCATATAGAAGAAGAGCAGATCTCCAGGCTGCAATGCATTCGTTGGGGCGTGGCAGATGTAGACTTTCTTAATGGTATTGCCAGGTTTGCCGCCTGGCACCCCGGTGCTTCCGGTCGTCGGAGCGGTCACCTCAGGGAACAACTTCCGATGATATCCCGGCTGGATAGGCACGACGAACTTGCCCACAGAAGCGTCGTCCGAAAACCGTGGGTAGTTCTTCTTCACGGTCCTGAGCTTATCGGTTCCGGCCGACAACGGCCCGCTTCCCATAGGCTTTTCGTAGACTAGCTCATGTTTCGCGAGCGTTTTGGTTTTCTCGAACCCGTATTCTTCAAGCAGGCGGATTAGAGCCTCCTGCTTGGGAAACGCGGTGACATAGGTCAGGTCGTAGCCGTTCCGTTGGCAATGCCATAGGACCTGCTTCAGCAACTGCTCACCGAGCTTTTGGCCCCTATAGCCCTGGGCCACCTTGAAGGTGCAGATCTTTAGAATCTTGGCAGCGGCGTAACGCGTGCCGGCTTCGGCGTGGGTCTCGTCTTTTCGAATGACGATCGCGGCTAGCTTGCCGCCATTCTTGATCACCCAGCAGTCGCGGTGCTCTTCCTTGCACTTCGGCACCCATACCTCCCGGAACCCGACGTAATCGGCGGCCAGATCGTCAAAAATCTCATCCTTGAAGTCGATATTGTACGCTTTGACGTATTCGACGGAGGGCAGGAAAACCTGATCCGGTTCGTACGCCTGCTTAAGCCACGCGACCGCATCAGCGACTGTCAGAACTTGTTCGCTGAGACCGGCGGCCTTCGCGCGTCGATGAATGCCGTCATCCTCCGTAACGAACAGCTCCACGACACCATCCGCGACCGCGTGCAGCATCTTCGCGTCGCAAACGTCATTCGGCTTCGGCAGCTTGCCGTACAGCTTTGCCAGTTCCTCCTCGGGAGGAACGTGAACGCCCTTCAACTGGCGGAACTTCTTGACCTTAGAAAGAGTGATCTTCCTACGATCCTTGTCGGGATCGCGTTCGATATCTTCCAACGAAGCTTCATGTACGAAGACGGATATTCCGTGCTCCTGGCATTTGCGCTGCAGGTCGGCGAACTGAGCCTTAATCTCTTTCGAATCCTCGAGCTGGATGATGACATTGGTGTCGATGAGCAGCTTCATCTCTCGGAACCCCGGATCAGCTGACGAAAGGCATCGTCGGCATAAGCGAATGACTGTGGCGGCGTAAAGCCGAGACGATCCTTGAGTAAGGATAGGGGGACGGGTTCCGGGACGGCGACCGGATCCTGTAGCTTGATCACGAAGCCGGACGTCCTCTCAGCATAGTACGCATCGAAGTCATCACGCGCAATGAAGGCCACGTCACTATAGTTTGCCCATATGCGCTCGACCGGGAGTTCTTCCACGGTAGAGATCGTAGCGTACCCGATCACTGCTTGGATCGGAGCCGACGCATAAATGTACATGACCGCGCCGGTGACCGTCCCATACGGAAATCGACGCCTCAGTTCGACTTTCTTCTGACCGCTTACAATTTTGATAGCGTACTCTGGCTTGATACTCAGAACGAAGTCGTGGCGGAACAGGTCCAGATTGCTCATTCTTTGACGATCGCAATTTTTCTCATGATCGGCATTATCGCGTACAAACCAAAATGTGAACTGCTGTCTCTCCAAAATCGGCGTCGCGACCAATTCGCTTCCAATGTGTTGCGGTTCGCAAGCCCGCACGTAATGCCGTAGCAAGCGTCACGCTCGCCCCCACTGCACCTTCATAACGGTCGATATCTGAGCCTGTCCGACGCACGTTGGATGTCGAACACAGCCGAGGAACCGAGCGTAAGGTCCAGTTCGCTCGACCAGGCATCCATCCTCGTATTCCGGACATAGTGGACAACTCACACAGCAGCTACATCCAATATGGGTTGACTTCATTGGTACGACCGGAAGGGTCGCGCCACAGGACTGAGCCGGTTGCCGGACCGGTGCAATCCGTTCTACCACCAGGATCGGGCCTGCGCCTGACGCCAGGGGGCAGGTTTGTGATGACGCCTGAATGTTTTCGCGCAAAGGGAGGCGGCGATGGAGAAGGAAATTGCAAGGTTCATGCTGAAAGCGTCGAAGTTCGAGTTCTTCGTAGTCAATCGGGATATCGCACTCGCTCTGACCAAGTCGCTGAGGACCTTTAACGTGATTTCGGGCATCAACTGGACAAAGCTCGCACAGCGCGTTGAGGCAAAGTTTCCTTTCAAGTCCTTCGATTTTTCCAAATCAGGGTTCGAGATTTTTGCACAAACCGCGCCACAGTATCTGGTGATCAAGGAGAACGACCGCATCGATTGGGACAGCGACAATGAACCAATCGATTCCTGGGATTGGCTCTTGTCTCGAAGTTATGCGCAGCTACGGAACAACGTCGCCCACGGCAACAAGAAACAGAAGGCCGCGCCATTCACTTATGAACGTACGGCTCAATTTTTGCCTGCCGGTCTCGCATTGATGGACTTCATTGCGACACAGGTTTTTTCCGAGACCGACTGGGACACGCCCATTTTTAGCTAGAGCTCCGGAACTCTTTCCAGAAATGCGATCGGTGAAGTCGGCCGAAAAATGTCCGCTTTCGGTAGATGACCTCGATAGTGCAAATGACCGGGATGAGGCGCAGAGCCGGCACTGGTTCGGGGCAGATCAGCTCGTCTATCGTGCCCTATGTTTCGGCTTGTCGCCGGCAAATTGCTTCAATGCATTTGCCCGCCTAGAAAGGTGCCCCCTCGGACTCACTGGTCGCTGTCACTTATTCGGACCCTGAAATTGGCTGCCGTCGCGATTTCTCTGGTGTCGACGACAGGGAGTCCTTCCTTTCTGGCCTTGGCAAACGCTCGATCGCTGTCCAGGAACTCCGCCAACATGAACGGGATCAGTTCCGCTACCGATTCGGACTCGCCATAGGTCTGACGATAAAGCGCCGCATAGTCCTGCAGTGCTTGGTTCAGGTCTGCACTTACGCTTATGGTGATCTTCGAAGGTGTCCGATCCGGAAGTTTGCCGAGTTTCAGATTGGTCATGATGACTCCAGTCAATTCGGGTACGGCCGCAGCACAAGATCCTTGTGCACGATGACGCGCAGTGGCCAACCGGGCCGGACAGTGATGGTGGGTTGGATATTGAGGTTCTTCTCGGTGATGCGCTGGCCAGCTTGACTGACGTTCTGCTGAGCGGATTCGCGGATTGCTTTGACCAGGTCGCTTTCCTCTTCCCCGAGGCTCAGCTCCGTGCCGACCCCTAGCAACGTGGCCAGCGCAACGCCTTTGATCAGCTGCCAGGTATGGAAATCCACCATGTCCTCAAGCCCCGCATAGCCGGCAGTGTCTGTTGCCGGCAGATTGTCAATTTCGATCGAAGAGCCGTCGGGCAGCAGTATCCGTTGCCAGACCAGCAGCGCGCGCCTTTGTCCAAAGGCAACAACGCTGTCATAGGTGCCAATCAGGCGAGAGCCTTGCGGAATGAGCAAGGTACTGCCGGTGACTGTGTCGTGCACATTCTCGGTGACCTGTGCGACGACGAGGCCGGGCAAATCGGAATTGATGCCAGTGATCAGGCTCGCTGCGATGACGCTGCCGGCCATCAGCTGATACGGCGAAACCGGCGTCTGCAGTGCATGCAGATTGTAGATTCCACTTGTGTTCCGCTGGCTGACAAAATCGAGCTTGCGCTGTTGATTGTTTTGGTCGCCCTCGGCCGGTGCAACGGAAGCTGAATCGCGTGCGGCATCGGATTGCGGAGCCGTTCCATGAAAGGGTGGGCGCCCGCCCTGCCCGTTGGCGGCGGCATCCGCTTGCCGGGGTCGATTTTCGATCCGAAAGAAGACTTGCGATTCGCGCGCCTCCATCGCCTGCTGTGCAAGGCGCTGCTCCTCCGCCGAAACCTCCTGGCCCGGCGCTATGCCCAGTTGGCGTTGATGCTCAAGGATGGGGCGGCCGAGGTCGCCGGGCAGCGGGGGTCCAAGTTCCGGAGGCTTGGGCTTGATCCCGGAATAGTCCTTAGGCAGCCTTTCAATTGCCTCCGCGGTTGGCTTCCGCTCAGTGTTGTAAAGCTCTTCAGCCTGCTCTTTGATGCGCAGCGCCGGTCCCTGCAGCGCCATCATGGCGACGCCTAGAACGGTCCCGGAACCAACAGCAGCAATGGCGACAATAATGCCGCGCTTGAAGCGCACAGCGCGGCGAGGCGAGGCCCGCAGCTGCAGCTGTTCTGGATCGAGTTTCGGTGGAGCATCGGAGCGGGAAGTATCCGTCATGGGCCGTCCCTCACCTGCTGGAACGCGAAAAGAGCAATATCCGCCTCGGCGCTTGCCTGCCGTCGGTCCTCGTGATGCGCACCACCTGCTGCTGCTTGGCGCCGAGGCGCAGTTCGGCTGCGGCGAAGAGGCGATCGACGATGTAATAGTTGCCCCGTATGCGGTAGTTGACGAGCTGGTTGTCCCCGTCAGCACCGACGATGAAGAGCGGTGGGGCCTCGCCCTGATCGATGCGGCGCGGGAACTCGATGTAGACCTTGCTGCCATCATCGAACGCGCGCGTCGGCCTCCAGGGCGGCATGTCGCCGGTAATCGAATAGCGGAAGCGAATATTTTCGAGAGCCACATTCGACGCCACTGGCATAGTGGCGTCGGCCTGCGCATTGCGCCGGCGTAGCGCGATGATCTGGTCCTCGCTGTAAGTCCAGGAGATGGCCGCCATGGCGGTCTTATCCGTGCTTTGAAGCTGTAGGTGATAGCTTCGCCGGTCCGTGGTGATCACCAGATTGGTGGCAAGTCCTGGCGCGAAGGGCTTCACCAGCACATGGGTGCGCTGGTCATCGCCGGAGCCACTGACGGTGTCGCCAATTACCCAGCGCACTGTATCGCCGGCCGACACGGATTGGAGTTTCTCGCCTGACTGCAGAGCGATATCGCTGACGCGCTCCGGTGCGGCATAGAGCTGGTAGAGCGCGCCTTCGGTAAACGGGTAAACCTGCACCGCATTCACATAGCCATATTTGGTGGGTTGCTGCGTGGCCGCCTTGTTGGCATCGGCGACACGTTCTTCAGGCGAGCGCCTGTCTTCAGCAGCCTTGCCCGGCTCGGGCTGCAACTGGCCGGGCAGCGGTAGCGGTTTCGGCACTTCCACGACTTTGACGGGCTTCTCCGGCGCCTTTTCGATTGCCGCCGGTTGGAATTTGGCAGCATCATAGGAAATCTGAGGTGGCGGCACCGGCTTCGAGGCACAGGCGGAAATGACCGCAGCCGACGCAGACAGGATCAGCGCAGTGCGGAGCGACGAGAGTCTATTTATCATTGGCGGGCTCCTTTGGGGGAACGGAAGTTTGCGCGGCACTGTCGAGCTCGCGCGACCAGTCGATGGCGTTGATGAAGACGCCGAGCGGGTTTTTGCGCAGCTGATCGGCATTGTTCGGCGGCCGGATCACAATGGTGAGGATCCCGGTCCAACGCGTTGTGCTGGCGAGGCTGCCGCGCTCAAAGACCTGCTCGGTCCATTTGACTTGATAGGAGCTGTCGGACGCTCGGACCACGCTCGTCACCTGCACCGAGACGCTGCGCGTGCCGATCTTGCCGAACGGGTCGTTGGCCTTAGCGTACTCGTTGAGAAAGAGGGCTCCACGGTCGGTGGCGAAGTCGTAGGCCGAGAGCCAATTCTGCCGCACCAGCACCGCATCGGTGGAAACAGAGCGGACATTCTGGATGAAGCGGCCGAGATGCCAGGCGATCTGGGCATCGGTGGGCTCGTAGTCCCGGATTGCTGGAGCGACGGCGCGCGCCTCGCCGAAACGATCAACCTCGACGAGATAGGGCACGACGCGGCCCTGCATCGACTGCCACAAGAGTCCACCAGAGAGCCCGGTGGCCAGAGCGAGGCAGCCAAAGGCCATCAGGCGCCAGTTCCTTGCCTGCACGCGCGCAGTGCCGATGCGCTCGTCCCAAAGTTGGGCGGCCTTCTGGTATGGTGTGACGGGGTGGGGCGTCTTCCCGTAACGCTGAACAGGTCGCTTGAAGAGCATCTAGTCTTCCTTATCGTTGAGAGAGGGGTTGGCGCCGCTTCCACCCCGATCGCCATCGCGGACGGCCTGCGTGGCGGCGTGGCGATGGGCGCGCGCGGTCTGTTCGGAACGCAAGCGCCTCGCCCACGCCGGCGCGGCATTGGCACCTGACGCGGCAGGGTTTCCGATCATTGATACGGTGGGCGTGCCGCCCGTCGCGGTCCAGGCGGCATCGCGGCCGGCATCGGCGCTGCGCCGGAATGGTTCTTTTGCAGATCGCATTCCCCGCATCGCGGCGCCGCCAGTTGCGCCGGCAACGCCCTGCAGTCCAGCAGCTACGCCGGAGAGGCCGGACTCGGGCGATGTTGCACGCCCCATCTGCCAAGCTGTGGAAGCAGCCGATCCCATGGCCGTGCCGGCTCGAACGGCGGCGAGACCGCCGCCGGTTGCCATGCGCGCGCCGGCAAGCGCCGCACCTCCGGCAACGAGCGTTGATCCGGCGGCCGCCGCGGTGGTTCCGAGTGCGGCTCCCGCGCCAAGCTGCGGCGCGCCGGAAACAAGACCCGAGGCAATTCCCGGCCCGAAAATGCCGAGCCCAAGCAGCGCCAACGCGCCCAGTACCTGTGACATGGCCGCGGCCAAGTCCGGCTCCTTGCCTTGCAGCGCGGAAGCGAACTCGCCGAAGAGCGTGGAGCCGATGCCGACGATGACAGCAAGCACCATCACCTTAATGCCCGACGAGATCACATTGCCGAGCACGCGCTCGGCCAGAAACGCCGAGCGGTTCCAGAGCGCGAAGGGCACCAGAACAAAACCGGCCAATGTGGTGAGTTTGAACTCCAGGATAGTGATGAAGAGCTGAATTGAAAGAATGAAGAAGGCGATGAGGACCAGAAACCAGGCGAGAAGCAGCACGAAGATGGTCAGCGCGTTGCCAAAGATCTCGGGGAAGCCGACTAGCTGGCTCGCTTGATTGAGCAGCGGCCAGGCGCCCTCGAAGCCGGCCGCGGCAATGCGGCCTGGCCGCAGGAGACTGTCGGCGGACAGATTGCCGGCCGATGCGTTGATGCCGAGCCCGGCAAAGGAATGGTAGATGATGTCGGCGAGGTTCTTAAAATTGTTCAGGATGAAGGCGAAGGCGCCGACATAGAGCACTTTTCGGACAAGCCGGCCAAGAACATTGGGCTCGCCGCCGAACGCCCAGACCAGGCCTGCCAGCGTGATGTCGATGCCGATCAGGATGGTGGTGAGAAAGGCGACGTCGCCCGAAAGCAGACCGAACCCGCTATCAATATAGCGGGTAAAAGTCTCCATGAAGCGATCAATGACGCCGAGGTCGTTCATGTCGCCGCCTTCCTCGTTGTCTTGAAGAACTGCTGATCAGTTGCCGGGATAGGCCGTTCCGGTGCCCAGGAAACGCTTCGTCGTCTCGCGGGCGGCTTCCTCGGACTGCGCCTTGCGGGCAGCATCTTCGGCTTCAGCCCGGAACAGGGTCGCGAGCAGCGTCTGGATCTGAATCTGCTGCTTGGTCGAAAGCGCGATCAGCTGATTGGTGGCCTGGCTTGCCTCAAGGGCACCTGCCGCGCCCTGACCGCGGTTGACGAGATCGGTAAGCAGGTCGCCGTCGGCCCGCACGTTCTCCACGATCTGCGACTGCGCGCTCATGGTTTGGCGGAACGCCTGCATGGCGTTTTGCCAGCGCTCGCGCGCGGCGCTCGCCACATCGCTGACCTTGATTGTGGCGTCGTAGCTTTCCGGATATTGCACACGCCACTGGTTCTGAAGCTTGTCGAGATCGAAGCTCAGGCCGCTGGCCTGGGTCATCAGGCCGTCGATCCGTTGGAGCGAACCTGTGAGCTGGCCGACGGAAGAAAAATCCAAGCGCTGAAGATTCCGCGCCATGTTCTGCAGCATCGTCGCCTGGTTCTGAAGCGACTGGATCTGGTTGTTTATCTGCTCCAGAGAACGTGCCGCTGTCAGCACGTTCTGCGCATAATTCGACGGATCGAACACGATCAGGGCGTGGGCCGGCTGGACGTAGTCGGCCATCGGTTTTGCGATTAGGGAAACGGTGATCAGGCTGGTGAGAAGGCGGCGCCGCATCATGACGATTGCTCCTTGTCTGGTTGAGGGAATTGCTGGAGAAGCTCGGCAGCCCAATCGAGGCCGCGCGCACTCAGGAACCGGGAGGCAAAGCTGTCCTGCCCGTGCTCTGACAGGACGCTGTCGATCAAAGCTTGCGTGGCCGGATCAGAGGCGCCGCAGAGCGCAAGAGCGATCGGGCCGAGCCCGAGCTCGAAGAGGCGGTTGCCGCGGCGCGACTGCAGATAATACTGGCGCTTCGGTGTGGCACGGGCGACCAATTCGATTTGCCGCTCGTTCAGGCCGAAGCACTCATAGGCTGCCCGCACCTGCGGTTCCACGGCACGGTCATTGGGAAGAAAAATGCGCTGTGGGCAGCTCTCGATGATTGCCGGCGCGATCGACGAGGCAGCGATGTCTGCAAGTGACTGCGTGGCGAAAATGACGGAGACGTTCTTCTTTCGCAGCACCTTCAGCCATTCGCGGATGCGGGCGGCAAAGAGAGGGTTGTCGAGATAGACCCACGCCTCGTCGAGCATCAGCAGCGTCGGCCGTCCGTCGAACCGCTCCTCGAGACGATGGAACAGATAGGTGAGCACCGGGAGCACAGCGCCTTGGCTGTGCATCAGCTCTTCGGTCTCGAAACACTGCACATCCGACAAAGCCAGCCGATCTTCATCGGCATCGAGCAGCCGGCCGAAGGGACCGTCGAGCGTGTAGGGCATCAACGCGGCCTTGAGCCCATTGGACTGAAGCAGAACCGACAGGCCCGTCAGCGTGCGTTCCCGCACCGGCGCAGTGGCAAGGCTGATGAGTGCCGACCAGATCGCCTCCTTTACCTCCGGCGTAACGGTGACATTCTCATGGGCAACGAGGCCGGCGATCCATTCCGCCGCCCAGCTGCGAGTAGCCTGGTCGCCGATATTGCTCAGTGGCTGGAAGGCAAGCGCACCATCCGCGCCCAGCGCGTGGTGTTCTCCGCCCATGGCCAGTGTTGCCGCACGAGCCGAATTGCCCTTGTCGAAGACATAGACCTGCGCCCCGGCATAGCGTCGAAACTGCAGAGCGACTAGCGCGAGCAGAACCGACTTGCCGGCACCGGTCGGCCCAACGACCAGCATGTGGCCGACATCGCCGACGTGGGTGGAAACCCGAAACGGTGTCGACCCGTTGGTCTCTGCGAAGAGAAGCGGCGGGGATTCGGTCCCAGTCACGTTGGCGAGATGCTCGTTGTCCACCGGACCGGCCCACGCCGACGACAGCGGCATGACATGGGCAAGATTCAGCGTGTGAACGAGCGGCTGGCGAACGTTAGCGTAGACATGACCGGGCAACGAGCCGAGCCACGCCTCGACCGCGTTGATGCTTTCACGGATCGTGGTGAAGCCGAGCCCATTGACTATGCGCTCAACCGCTCGGAGCTTTTCCGCGGCGGCCTGCCGGTCCTGGTCCCATACCGTCACCGTTGTGGTGAGATAGCCGAAGCCGACGTGATCGCCGCCCAATGCCTGAAGGGCGTCATCCGCATCGAGCGCCTTGTTGTCGGCGTCACTATCGACGAGAGGGACGGGTTCGTTGGTCACGACCTCGCGCAGGATAGCTGCGACCGATTTGCGCTTGGCAAACCACTGACGGCGCAACCGGGTCAGTGTCTTTGTGGCTTCCGTCTTGTCGAGCGGGATGAAGCGCGTCATCCAGCGGTAGGCGAAATCCTGATGGTTGAGCGCGTCGAGGATCCCTGGCCGGGTGACGTTCGGGAAACCAAGAACGGTGAGGGTGCACAGATGCTGCTCACCCAGCATCGGCTCCAGGCCGCCGGTAAGCGGCGCGTCAACCAGAACACCGTCGAGATACATTGGCGTTTCCGGCATGGCGACCGGATGGCGGTAGGTCGCGATTGTGCCGTGCAGATAGGTTAGCGTCTCGGCATCATCGAGGGCGCGCACTTCCGGCATGAAGCCGGACAGCAAATCCAGGACGCGGTCGGTCTCGTCGCGAAACCACGCCAGCTCCTGGCGCCAGTCTCTAGCCCCTCCCGAGTGATGCGAGTCGATCAGTGCGCTTTCCGCCCGCGCCTGGCCATCTGGCGCCGGCATGAAGACCAAGGTCAGATGATAGCGACTCTCGAAGTGCGCGACCTTGCCCTCGAAGGCCGCGCGCCGTTCCTTATCGACCAGCCATGAGGCAGCATCGGGAAAAGCCGAGCTCGGATAGCCCAGCGCTTCAACGCGCTCGGCCTCGAAAAACAACCCCCATCCGGAGCCCAACCTTCGTAGCGCATTGTTAGCTCGTGCGCAGATGCCGACCAACTCGGCTTCGGTCGCGCTTTCAAGGTCGGGGCCACGGAACCGGAAGGTTCGCTGGAAGCTACTGTCTTTATTGAGCACAATGCCGGGCGCGACCAAAGCGGCCCAGGGCAGATGATCGGCAAGCCGATCGGCTTTGCCGCGATACTCCGAAAGGTTCAGCATGCAAGCCACCCCTTCAGGCGAAGATGACGGACAAGCACGCTGGCGAAGTCCGGATCGCGGCGAGCGGCAAAGACCGCGAGGGTGTGGCCGGCGATCCAGAGCGCCAGTCCGGCGATCCACTGCTGCAGGCCAAGGCCTATTGCCGCGGCCACCGTGCCGTTGAGGATCGCCACCGCTCGCGGCGCGCCGCCCAGCAGGATCGGCTCAGTCAATGCCCTGTGAACGGGGACTTCGAAACCCTCGATATGCTGCTCTCCGGTGGCCATCAGACGAGTGCCCCGCCGCCGAAGGAGAAGAAGGAGAGAAAGAAGCTCGATGCCGCGAAGGCGATCGACAGGCCGAAGACAATCTGGATCAGCCGGCGAAAACCGCCTGCCGTGTCGCCGAAAGCAAGGGTCAGGCCGGTGGTGATGATGATGATCACCGCGACGATCTTGGCGACCGGTCCCTGGACCGACTCAAGGATCTGCTGCAGCGGCTGTTCCCAAGGCATGCCGGAGCCCGCTGCGTGGGCCGGGACGGTGAGAAGAAACGTGAGCGCGGTGGACGAAAGGAAGCGAAGCTTCTTGAGCATGAGGTGACCTTTCAAAACTGCTGGAGTTGCGGAAGCGTGAGCGGGGTGACGGCGTAATCACCGCTGCTGTCGAGACCGGTGACCTCAGCGATCGCGTCAATGCGGCGCGAGGATCCGCGCCCAGCGATGAAGACGATCAGATCTACCGCATCAGCGATGAGGCGGCGGGGAACGGTGACGACGGCTTCCTGGGCGAGCTGCTCGATACGGTAGAGAGCGGAGCGCGCCGAATTGGCGTGAACCGTCGCGATGCCGCCGGGATGCCCGGTGTTCCATGCCTTCAGCATGTCCAGGGCTTCCGCGCCCCTGACTTCGCCCACGATGATGCGGTCGGGTCTGAGCCGCAGGGTCGAGCGCACGAGATCGGCGAGCGTGACCGACCCCCGCCTCGTCCTCAAGGCAACGCAATCCTTCGCCGCGCATTGCAGTTCGCGCGTGTCCTCGATCAGGATCACCCGCTCGTCGCAATCGGCGGCTTGTGCCAGCAGCGCATTGGCAAGTGTTGTCTTGCCCGACGACGTGCCGCCGGCGACCAGGATGTTGCGCCGCTCGCGGACCGCCTTCTTCAGCGCATCGGCCTGCAGCGGCAGCATGACCCGGTCGGCGACATAGTCGGCCAACGTGTAGAGTTTCGCCGCAGGCTTTCGGATGGCGAAGCATGGCCCCAGCACGACAGGCGGCAGCAGACCCTCGAAGCGCTCGCCCGATGGCAATTCGGCGCTGACAATCGGATTGTCCCCATGCGCCTCGGCGCGCACGTGGGAGGCGACCAGGCGGATGATGCGTTCGGCCTCAGAAGGATGCATGTGCACGCCGATGTCGACCCGGCCTTCACCCAACCGGTCGAGCCGCAGCGCACCGTCGGGATTGACCATCACCTCGATGACGGTCGGATCGGCAAGGGCTTCGGTGATCGCCGGACCCATGGCGGTGCGCAGCATGGCGCGGCGGCGATGGTCGGCTTCCGGATGAGAACTCATCCTTCCCCTCCCCTGCGATCGTCGGTGCCAAGTGACCGTTTCCCGGAAGCGATTTGGCGGCCGACTTGTTCGACGAACTTCTCGAAGCGCTCCTGGGCAATCGCTTGCGTCGCCTTGTCCGGCACCGGCGTGTGAGCATGAAGCGTGATCGAAAAGCGGATGAAGAGCGCCAGGCTCTCCAGGATCATCTCGACATCGCGCCTGACATGTCCGAGGTCACGGGAAAGACGGTCGAGTCTCTTGCCGTAGCGGTGGTCGAGTTCATTTTCCCCACGCCGCTCGATAAAGGCCTCGACCGCGTGCGCCACAATGGCCGATTTGGTGGTCGATGGATTGCGGCTGAGGTTCTCCAGCTTCTCGCTCAACTCGGGTCCAAGCAAAAACTGGTGACGAATGCGGTGGGGCTTCATGCTGCTTGTTCCCTCTGACCGGCGCTGATGCACCGGCGACGGGAACGAGCATCGTCGAGATCCTCGAAATCGCTTACGGCCGTTATCTACGCTGAGATGCGCCCGCGTATGGCGCGCCGTTCAGAAGCCGGGCACGATGTCCTTGTCGTCGCCCATTCCCTCATTGAGGCCGTACGCACGTGCTGCGGTGGAAATCCGATCCATGACGCGCTTGTCGGCGAGCGTCTCGCAGTCATCGTCTGCGGGCGTGAACAGATCGCCATGATCAGGCTCCTGGGCGACGAGGGTCCGTTCTTCGGGCAGGCCCGGATGGCGCTGCTGCTGGACACCTCCGTCTTCGATTGCCGCGCCGGCACTGTCGTCGTCGCCAGCAAGACGCCGATCCACGCCGCGCACCTGTCCGCTCCAATCGTCCGGGCGCGACGTGGGCCGATCCGCGTAGGCACCGTCGCGCAGCACCGGCGAAGGCAGCACTCGCTCCGTGAAATTCGGATCCTGGTAATAACGCAACTTCTTGGCGCGAATCGGCGGCAATCCCGAAACCAGGATTAGTTCGTCAGCCTGCGGCAACTGCATCACCTCACCCGGCGTCAGCAGGGGGCGAGCGGTCTCTTGGCGGCTTACCATGACGTGGGACAACCAGGGCGCCAACCGATGGCCGGCATAGTTACGCATCGATCTGAGTTCCGTCGCGGTACCGAGCGCGTCCGAGATGCGTTTGGCCGTGCGCTCGTCATTTGAGGAAAAGGCAATCCGCACATGGCAATTGTCGAGAATGGCGTTGTTCTCGCCATAGGCCTTGGAGATTTGGTTCAACGATTGCGCTATCAGATAAGCGCGGATGCCGTAGCCTGCCATGAAGGCGAGCGCAGTCTCGAAGAAGTCGAGCCGACCGAGCGCCGGAAATTCATCCAGCATCATCAGGAGCTGATGCTTGCGGCTCTTCTTTGGATCGCCCTCCAGGCGCTCGGTCAGCCGCCGGCCGATTTGATTGAGCACCAATCGCACCAGGGGCTTAGTGCGCGAGATATCCGACGGCGGCACGACCAGATACAGCGACATCGGTCGCTCGGCATCCACAAGGTCGGCAATGCGCCAGTCGCAGGCCGATGTTGCCGCGGCCACCGTTGGATCACGATAGAGCCCGAGAAACGACATGGCGGTCGAGAGAACGCCTGAGCGCTCGTTCTCTGACTTGTTCAGCACCTCACGAGCCGCCGAGGCTACGACCGGATGGACCTGGGGCTTGTCCACCGTGCCGAGGTGGTTGGTGGTCATCATCCGCTGCAGTGTCGCAGCGAATGAGCGTTGCGGGTCCGACAGGAAGGTGGCGACACGGGCGAGTGTCTTTTCCTCTTCGGCGTAGAGCACGTGCAAGATGGCGCCAACTAGAAGTGAATGACTGGTCTTCTCCCAATGGTTCCGCCGTTCCAGCGCGCCTTCCGGATCGACGAGAATGTCGGCGATGTTCTGAACGTCGCGGACCTCATCTGGACCTTTGCGCACTTCCAGCAGCGGGTTGTACCGCGCCGATCTCGGATCGGTCGGATTGAACAAGAGACAGTGCGAGAACTTCGACCTCCAGCCAGAGGTCAGCTGCCAGTTCTCGCCTTTGATGTCGTGAATGACGGCCGAGCCGGTCCAGGAAAGAAGGGTTGGAACAACGAGTCCGACGCCCTTGCCCGAACGTGTCGGCGCAAAGGCCATGACGTGTTCCGGTCCGTCATGGCGCAGATAGCGATAATTCAGTCCGCCAAGGAAAACGCCGGCCGGCTGAAACAGCCCCGCCTTCTCGATTTCCAGCTTCATGGCCCATCGTGAGGACCCATAGGTGGTGACCAACCCCCGCTGCCGTGCGCGCCAGAGGGACCCAGCTATCGCGGCGGCACAGCCCAGGAACCCACTGGCTCCGGCAAGTATGCCAGCCTTGTCAAAGACCTCAGGCGCATAGGCGTCAAATTGGAACCACCATTCGAACAGCTTCCACGGCTGGTAGATCGGCCAGCCGACTGTCACAAACCATGGTGGGCCGAGTGACGGCTGATAGGAGAGCATGTGGGCGCACCATTGGGTTGCAGTCCACACGCCAAGAATGACAATTGCGAATACGACAGCGATCTGCCCAATCAGCAACTTCGTGGGTGTCAATGGCTTGCTCCGCTCTTCTGGCCAGACGGACCAAACATCGCGCCGAGCGATGAGAATTCAAACGGCCGCTACATGCGACTAGGTGCGATGACAAGGTTGATAGGCATTGTTCAGCTGCGAACAGCGAAAATCCGCCGCAGCAACCGATCGGCGGTGCCAGGTACGCGGTTTGGTCGCAGAAGATGTTGGGGCTTCAGGCGCGGGCACATTGAAGATGTGCTGACAGACAAACCTTTGGAGCCGACGCGTTTGTGCGAGTAGCGAGCTGAAGGGCTCGGCGAGAAGTCGTCGTTCTCAATCGGGCGACGGGGGATACATCGGCGAAGACGGCATAAGGGAGGATGGGCCAGACCGAGCCGACGGAAAGGTCGTAGCCAAGGCGGCCTTGGAGCGCATAGCGCCTGGCCGGGAGGCCGCCGCCAGCCAGGCTTACGCGGCGCGTCGTTGAGCGAGGTGAAGACCCCCCGAACGGGCTCGACGAGGGTCCACGGCGGTCACAATGTGGTGGTGGTGATCGCAGTAGACGCGATCCGGCGAAGTTGGCCCAGCACAAAAACGATAACCGCCGGGTACAGAAGCGTCTTCGCTCACCGGGAAGCGGCACTGATAGAGGCCTAGCTGAATGAGGGGGACGTCTCGCGAAGTTGGTCTGATATTTTCAGGCATCATGATGGTTTCCTAGTTCACAGCAATTGCCGGCTGACGGCCGCAGTGCGACCCATCAGGGGCGAGCTTCTCTCGTTTGGGAGGCTATGGATCACCATATGGTGTTGGCAGCACCGTCAATGAAGCCCGACGCCCTGCTTCTGAAGCCAATAGTTTGCGACTTAAGGCCACACCCATAAACGCATTGGCGATCTACCATCGTGTCCCCGAGGCACTCGCCCGCCGCGGTTTGCCGGCGGCGGGGTGGCACTGGCTTGTGGGGCCCTAGGCCCACTCGCGGCGCTCGCACTGGATCTCGGTGCGGGTTTCCCTTGTCTCATCGCCCTGTCAGCGCCTTGCAAATGAGCGAAACCAAGCTGTCGCGCGCTCGCTCGTGGAGTGCGCCTTTCGGCCGCCATGCAAGGAAATCATCAACGCTCATCCAATCAGCCGGGTTTGTGTCGGCGTCTGGCTGGCTGAATTCCACATACAGATGCAGTTCGTCCGGCACGAAGACGACCCTCCACAATCCTTCGATGTCATTGGCAAGGTTGTAGGCGAGGACGGTCATGGCGGGGCACTCCTTTCGCCGTGGAGCGTGCCTATCTCACGGGAAAATTCCATCACCAGAAGTTAGTATTGACGCTCGCGCTTTCTCACAAATCCAACGTCCGCGTGATGCCGAAAGGTGCAGCCAGCTTTTTGTGTATCTCGATTGGGAACACGGGACCGCCGCGAACGTTCGGTGCACGCAGCGAATCCTCCCCCTCCAGGTATTGCTGCAGATCGGTATCCCGATCGGCCCGCGCTCCCCGCAAGGGCGCGGGCCTCGGCCTGTGGTGCTCATGCCATCTACTTCGATCCGCAAGATGGAATATGATCTGGATAGAAGGACCCTCTCGGTGTGGTTCGTCGCCAGCCGTAAACGATACGAGTTTGAGGGGGTACCGCCGGAAACCTTTGCCGCGTTCCGGGCCGCGTTCGCCAAGGGCCGCTATTTCAACGACCACATCCGCAACAATTTCCGCTACCGTCTGGTTGCGAGCGATAGCGACCCGGGATGACCTGACCTGCCGGCGGCTCAGTCGTCCTATCGCTCCAACCGGCGGTTGGTGGACGCGTTGCCGCTGTGGCGCTTAGGGTTGGTTGCGGTCCGCGCTCACCTGGCAAGCCCAACCCCCCGCATCCCCCCGCCTGGTGCAAAGCGTTTGATCGGTCCCGCCGTTCTGGCAGTGCGGCGGGACTTTTTTGCGGTCCAGGTGGAGCATCGGCGCGCGGGGAAGGCGCGGTGCACGCAGCACCCTTTTCTCATCCAACGTACGTCGGTGGCGCAGGGTCTCAAACGTCGGTCTGCCGCCGGAGCTCAACTAGCGGGACTATTGCTCGACCGGAAGCGGCTGGTGCTGCGGCTCAGCGTGGTGGAAGACCTGTCCAAGATCGCGCGCGTCGAACGTTTGGCCGCAGACTGGGCAGTAGACCAAGTGCTTCGACTCGTCCTCTACCGGCCCGTCATGCGGCCTGCCCTCATAGCCTGTCGCGATGTTGTCGGTTCTAATCCGGGGCAACGACAAGTGCCTTTCGTCGTTTTGGCGGCCGATATTTCTCTACCAGCCGGACCTTGTCACGGTCGACCGTGACCAGCGGCCCGAGGTCGATCGTCACGGTATCCTCGTCGATGCGCGTGACCTCGCCTTTCAGGTCGATTTGCTGGCCTCGGTTCACCTTGGTGTGGTCGATGATGGAATGTGGGAAGTCGTAACCTGGCATAGAGACGCTTACGCGGTCCTCTGTTATCCGCCTTCGAACCGTGGCAGTAATCGCCACCTGGTCACCAATGCCTATTCCCCGAGCCATGCCATGGATTCTGGTGCGGGCAGTGTCTTCTTCAAGAGGCTTCTAATATACGCCCGCCATCCTAAGGCTGACCTACGACCAGAGTTACAAAAGTTGAACTTCATCGGGGAACACTCCTTCTGTCTGCCTGTTCGATTTGCCAGGCGCATCCCGCGCATTCAGACAGGAGAAAGAAGATGAAACGCATCCTTTTGGCTTCGGCCGTGCTGGCGGTGTCGGCTGGGCTTTCCTTTGCCCAGACGACGAGCGGAACTTCGAGCGGAACCTCGACGAGCGGCACCTCGACCACCACAACCGTGCCCAGCACGACGGATCAGGGCACCGGCACGACGAGCAGCGGGACCAACATGTCCGGCGATCAGGGCACCGACACGACCACCACCAGCGGCACCACAAATCAGAACTCGGCCAGAGACTGCGCGCCCGGCCAGCAGACTGGCAGCGCTCAGCAGGCTGCGCCAGGTCAGCAGGACACGACAGCCAATACCGCCGCGCCGGGCCAGGTGAAAAAGACCGACGAAGGTTGCTGATTGGCACATCGGCTCGGGTTGGAATCACCAGCGTGTGGCTGGCTGGTCTCCCCCGACCACCGGCAAAGATAAACTCGGCTGGCGAGCAAGTTGCCGCCAGCCGAGCATCGATGTGCGCCTATCGCGACCCCGCTTCACCTGCCGTCCAGCCGTTCGCGCATTCGCGATCGTCGCTCTCGGCAACAGGCGGCGCGCGCGGCGAGGACGTGTCGCATGTGCGCGCTGTCGAAGGAGGCGCCCAGCAACATTGCGCGTGAAGGCACGCGGGCATCCGATCGATCGTTAACCTTTCTCTGCAATGAGCGCCTTGTCGCCGGCGATGGGCCTCCGGCTCTTACGCATTATGGAGATCACATGTTGGTCCCGGCACCCGATGCCGGGAGCAGGTCTGCTTCGGAGTGTCGTGACAGAACTGGGCGACATGGTTGCGGTGGAGTAGGCGCCGTCGCCCTGGATGAACAACAACTGTCGCATGCGGTGCATACGTTGTCGAGCTTTCGGTCGGCCGCGGCCGCATCGACGACGACCACAACGGCATCAAGTCGTTGCTGAAAGCCCGCAAGGTATCGTCAAGACATAAGTTGCCGGCGAAGATCCGCCCTCGCGACAGGGATTCGTCAGGCCGATCGGTCGGCAACGCGACCGGCCAGATGAGCGAGAGCTTACCCTCGGTGCTGGTCTCGACCCGGCTCGTATAGAGGCCTGAAGGGACATCTCCAAACGATCATCGACGGTCGTCGATCACTGCCGACTACGAGTCGAGGTCGTATGGCTCGTGGCCTAGCTCGTTGTGATGAAGCGCCTCTGCCATACACCTGATGTCGAACCCTTGGCCGCACGCCGGGCAGAGGACGAAATACTCCTCCTCCCGAAGTGGCGATGCATCGTGGTCTTGGGGGATGACGAGGTCATTGTATTCGTCGGGCATTGGGTCCTCCGGCAACGCCGCCCGCCATGCTGGAACGCCTGCCGGCAGGATTTGTTTCAAAGTTACTGCGCTTAAGAAGAGGGCCGGAACGGGTGAAGCACAATGTCGGTAAGCGCAAGGCGACGGCGCCCGAAACTCATCACGTGAGCTGAACGACTGCTTTTGCCAACTCGATGCTCGAAACCTGCCGATCTGCTTAGGCCGGTTCCGGACATTCGTGACCGGCCTCATAAGTCATAAGAAGCGCCCACCACCTACGGGACTCAAGCCGACATTCCCCGAGCCTTTCGCCAGGCACGGACTCTTTGCCAACCGCACATTTGAAGCCTATGCTTCCCACATCGGCCGCCAGCGCGTCGGACGCAGCCGACAGTAAGAGGTACGTGCTCTTGCCCGCATGGGAGAGAGAGCCATGCCCCAATCCCTTCTTCGCAACCATGTATTGAAAACCCTCTCCTCGGAGGATTTCGCGCTTTTGAGGCCGTCACTGCATCACGTCGAACTCAACATCAAAGACCAGCTGGAAGTCTCTTATCAGCCGATCGAGCGTGTGTATTTTCCAGAGATGGGCATCGCGTCGGTGGTCGCTACGATGACCGGAGGGCGGCAAAGCGAGGTCGGCATCGTCGGCCACGACGGCATGACAGGAGTTGCCGTTATTCTCGGCCAGGACAAGTCGCCCAATGAAACCTATATCCAAGTCGCAGGTAATGGCTGGATCCTCCCGGTTGAAGCTCTTCGCTCTGCGATTGCGGAGAGCCAATCCCTTCGCGAGTCACTGCTTCGCTATGCCCACGCGTTCCTCATCCAGTCGTCCCGGACGGCACTGGTCAACGGCCACTCCAAAATCGAGGAGCGCTTGGCCCGCTGGTTGCTGATGGTCCAAGACCGCGTCGAAGGAAATAAGATCTACCTGACGCATGAATTCCTGGCGACAATGCTTGGTGCCCAGCGCCCCGGCGTTACCACGGCCCTCCAAATGCTTGAATATCGGGGGCTGGTTCACGCCAAGCGCGGCGAGATCACGATTATCGACCGCGTTGGAATGATACGACTCACGCATGGTGCTTACGGGGAGGAGGAGCAAAGTCACTTCGGCCTAGCCTCCGCCTAACTGTCCTAAATCAGACAAACCCTTGCAAGCTACCGAATTCGTGCCGTAAATCGTGTGGGTCAGGGTTCAGGGAGGAATTCTCGATGACCACCACTTTTGACACAGTCATGGTTGAAAGAGCCGCCGAAGCCTATGTTCTCTCCAGAGGCAAGGCCCACTTCCTTTCGATAGCACAGGCAATCCGCGCCATCCGAACACTCATGCCCGCATGCAGGGCCACCGACCGCGAGCTGGAGGAGCTCTTGGCGGCAGCATCCATTATTCACGGTGTGCCAGTCGCGTTCGACTTAAAAACAGCCGTGGCCGCAGAACCACGGCTCCATTCATAGGGCCGGTGATGCCTGCGCTCGCGCAGACGCCTACCTTATCGGACGTTCGCCAAGCGATTGTCCGCCACCTGATCGACAACATCGGCAGCCCGAGCATTTCGATATCCGAGGTTAGCCACACCGTGAGGAGAATGCTTCCCTTTTGCGAACTCACGGACTGGCAACTTGGCGATCTCATTGCGCGAAGCGCGATCGATGCGGGATTCGCGATTGAATCCGACGGGGTGGGTCCCGAAAACGCATGTCGAGGCTCAATAGCGGAACAGCCGCTTTAGTCATGTGGCTCCCAATCACGGACGGTCAGGTTGCGGCCCCCAAAAAGCCGCCAGGCGGCAACGCGCCTGATATCGCACTTTGAGATCAACTCTGCCGCTTCCTGTTAGCCGAAGTGCAAGCGGCCCCGCTAACAATCGTGGTTGCGCCTTTAGTGCATCGTGGTTCAGACCGCTGGCGGATTAGAACTCATGTTGGCTTTGCGATCGGCTCGTCGCTGCCGAAAATCGGTGACCTATATAAAGGGGCATGTCCACGCGCCGAAAAATCAATGCAACAGCGAAGCTGATTGGAGAGTGGCCTTTAACCCCGGCTGCAACGTTTGGATCGTCCGTCAGAGCGAGGGGTATTTTTCTCGAAATACGCGCCCGCCTTCCAACGGAGTTCAGGAAATTGCTCAATATCGAGTCCCGCGTGCTTACCCTGCGCCTGTCTGAGGGCGCCGAGAATGATGTGCAGGTGGTATTCGGGATCGTATCCAAAGCACTGCAGAATATCGAAGACCTGCCCGTAATCCCCCGTGAAATCGAGGACATTCTGACGATCTCGACGGCCGAACGGCACCGCTGGCTGAAAGATGGTCGCTTGCAGAGCGCCGGGACGAAAACCGTGAAACTCCGCGGGCGGGCAAGGAACATCACCTTTCACGTGTTCGACCCGCAGCACGTGGAGGATGTGCTTGACCGCGACCTGGTCACGGTCTGGCGCGAACAGGACGCAGCGACAGCTGCAGAGAACAGGCGGCGAGCCGCGGGGAAGGCCGCTATGAAACGTGCGCAAAGAAGCGGTCGCGGAACTGCAGCTTCAACTGGCTACGGCCCCGATGAGAACGCGCACTCCAGTTTGCGCGGCTGGGAAGATTTTGAGAATGACGGACTCCTGCGCTGATAGGCCGGGCGCACAAGCAGGTTAGGACGTTTGCCTGCGCCGTGCGAGATGCGCAAGGAGGGCCGTCAAACGCATCGCGTTCAGGACCCGCTTCGCAGGAACACCGCCCTTGCGCGCCATCTCGACACCCCAATGCATGTGGTCGAGCTCGCGGATCGAATGAGCGTCCGGATTGATGCTGAAGATGCAGCCCTGATCGAGTGCCTTTTGATGCCAGCGCCAGTCGAGGTCGAGTCGCCACGGATGTGCGTTGATTTCGACAGCGACGCCGTGTTTCGCACACGCTTTGAGGACTTTGTCGACGTCGAGATCATAACCGGGCCGGCGCAACAGCTGGCGACCGGTCATGTGCCCGATAATTGTCGTCCGAGGGTTTCCGATCGCCTCAATGATACGCCCCGTCTGTTCCTTCTTGGGCAACTTGAAGCGGCTGTGCACGCTCGCGACGACGAAATCGAACTGCTCCAAGATATGGTTCGGGTAATCGAGCGAGCCATCCGCCAGGATGTCCGCCTCGATGCCCTTCAGTATGCGAAATTTTCCATTGTATGCCTTGTTCAGCCGGTCAGCTTCGCGGTGCTGTTCAGCAATTTCCTGCAACGAAAGGCCGCCTGCGTAGTGAGCGGACTGAGAATGATCGGCGACACCATAGTATTCGAAACCGCGCCTACGCGTGGCTTCAGCCATTGCCTCAAGCGTTTCGGTGCCATCGGATGCGGTCGTGTGAGAATGCAGGATGCCATGCAGATCTTCATCCCGAATGAGGGCGGGTAGCTTCTGCTTTGCCGCTCGCTCAATCTCGTCCCTGCCTTCGCGCAATTCAGGCTCGATAAACTGCAAGTCTAGAGCTTGGTAGATTTCTTCTTCTGTCGCTGACGCGATTAGCTTTCTCCCGCGATGAAGCCCGTCGGCGTTTAGGGTGAATCCCTTGTCGGCCGCGAACGTCTTCAGTTGCTCAAGGTGGTCTGCCGAACCGGTTGCTTCGAGCAGGCTCGCGCCAAAGTGCTTCCTGTCCGTGACAACAAGCCTGAGGGTCGTATCCTCGATTCCAGTCGACTTTCTGGCCTGTGCTACCAGGGCGAAGTCGGAAACGAGCTCGCAACCGCGCCGGAAGTCACCTGCAATTTCGACGCGCGAAAACTCTGGATGCTGTTGCTTCACCGATATGACCGCATGGTGGAGAAGAGCGGCGGCCTTGTGCAGGTGAAGTTGCGTTTCGCCGCTTCGCACGATGGCCAGGTTCTGCAGGAGCTTTGTCTGAAGCGCGGCGCCGAGGCCTTTGACTGGGCGGATGCGGTCTTCTCTTGCAGCGGCCTCGAGCTCCGCCAGCGAGTTCACGCCGAGCGCCTGATGAAGCTTCAGTATCTTATCGGGACGAAGCCCTGGTATGGCAAACAGCTCCATCACGCCCGCTGGAACATCCTCGCGCAGCTTCTCAAGGCTGGGGTGCGTGCCGGTTTGGTAAAGCTTCGTCACGATGTCTGCGATCGCGTCACCGATCCCCGGGATCTTGGTGAGGGCGCCGCCGGCGATGATCCGATCAAACGGCTGCGACAGCGCCGTCAGACTGTCTGCCGCGCGCAAGTATGCCTTTGTGCGATAGGGATTGTCGCCGCGCATAGACGCCCGTTGCGCGTATTCCCTCAAAAGACTGGCGACGGTCCTCGGATTGATCTTTGCCATGGCTTCAGCCAAACGAGGCCGATCTCCGCAGGTTCCAATCAGGCAAGACCATGAGAGCCGCGTTGCCGTTTAAATCCCGGCTTTACTGCCTTCTTCCCGCGTCGGCCGCTACAGATCGGGCAAGGATTGGTCAGCGCGACCCCGCCCCAGCGATTCAAGGATAGCGCGGAACTGAAAGGCAGCGGCGCGGACGGCCTCAAAATCGAGGCCTTCATCGGGGTCGAGGTCGAACACGAGGCGGTCGGCCTTTTCGACATCCGTATCCGGTTTCTGCCATCGGCTTTAGAAGCCTGACATTCCGGTTCCGGTCCCCTTACCTCGACGTGCCCCATAGACGCCAAGTACCTCGCCCAGAGCAAGCTCCGATGCCAGTTTCAAGAAGTGCAAAATGGCCCATAAATGCGCCGACCAGAGTGAATGCTCTCGTATCCGGGTCTATTTCGAGCAGCGCGGACTTGGTCAGCATTCGGACAGCCTAGCGGGTCCGTCCCAACATAGCCATGGGCACCGGCCTGCTACTCACGGAACACCCCCTCCTCCTTGGCAGCAGCCTCGAAAGCCTGACGGACCTCCTGTCGGCGCACAGTTGCACAGCCTTCCTCCACTTAGGTCCCATCTTGGCCCACTTCATGAGTTCCTCGGCGGCACCCTCGACGTTGTTGCACCCGTAGGTGACCCCAAGTCGATCGGTCTTGACGTACACCGGAGGGGAGAACCAATGGGTTGCCACGACACCTCCTACTCAGGGGAGAGATACATCTTGGCCTCCTTAGCGGCAGCCTCAAAGGCCTTTCGTATTATGTGCGGGTCAATCGAATCGCCCTCCAAGGCTGACAGGCAGAGGGTCACCGCCTTGTGCCAGCGAGGCCCTCGCCGGGTCCACGTCTTGAGCTGCTCAAGGGCTGCCCTCGCATTGTTGCAGCCATGCCTGACACCGGTTTCAGTCTTCACGAACACCGGAGGGACGAACCAGATGGGCGCCATGATACCTCCTACTCAGGGGAGAGATACACGTCGGCCTCCTTGGCAGCCGCCTCAAAGGCATCACGGACCTGCCCTCGAACGCATCGACGCAGGATTGGACCGCCTTGGTCCACTTCGGGCCCTTTGTGTCCCACGCCATGAGTTCCTCGGCGGCTCCCTCGACGTGGCTGACCCCATTGCGAATGCCCGGACGTTTCGTCTTCACGTAGACCGGAGGGTTGAACCAGAGGGGAGCCATGAGGGGCGACTTAGAGCGGGAAGAGCCCGCTGACCAACCCCGCTTTAGCCGCAGCTAAGGAAACGATGTAGGCCCTCGCGGGTTTAGAGCTTGCATCGGTCGATCTTCGTGGATGTGCAGCCGCTGTGGGGGTCCGTCGCCTCTCATCTCCTTACTGGCGGCGGGCTCCTTTCGCGAAGGCGGTTTTGGTCATAGACACATAGACCTTATACCGTTCCAATTTAGCTGGTTGTCATTGGGGGGAGTAATGTCCCCTCCTCTTTTGCAGCAGCCAGGAATGCCTTGCGGGCCTCCTCAGGTTCCATCTCGTCGAAGATCACGGCCATGCAAACGCGCACCGCAAGGTCCCACCAAGGGCCACGCTTGGTCCACTTCATCAGCTCCTCGCCGGCTGTCTCGGCGTTGTTGACATTGTGGATGATCCCGGGACGCTCGGTCTTGACCGGGACCGGAGGGTTGAACCAGTGGAGAGCCATACGTCACTCTTTGTCGGCCCGATCAAGTTCCTCCAGCAAACACCTTTGCTCAGCCGGCAGTTCCCGTTCTACAGGCAGATCTAGCATCCTGCGAAGGTAATTGCGGATTACCTCTGACTAGTGAAAATGGCGCAGGACGGCGCGCTTCCGTTGCGATGCCACAGTGACTGAAGTTGGCTGACAGCTACTCCCGGGCGTCGACGCCACGCAGAGGCCCATGGCAGTTGCTGCCTCGACGATTGCCTCGGTTAGTTCTTCGTCGGAGGCCACCAAATAAGGCGCAGTCTCCCGAGCTTCGCGTAGCTGCCGCTTTGATCGAGACCGTGTCGCGACGGTCCGCCCTGTTGAGGAGTACAGTAATTGCTTGTTCTAGAAACGGACCGACCCTTCGCGCGACGCTCATCCAGGGACACGCCGAAGGGTACTCTATTCCCTACCTGAGCGGCATTGCCATGTACAAATTGTACAAATTGGTACGGCGCTGGGCCGCGACAGTCAGGAATATTTGGTAGAATTTCTGTGGTG
>NZ_JAMYSE010000074.1:0-31406 GCF_040321795.1 Mesorhizobium sp. M0244
CCACCTACGGGCGGCTGTGCTCGACTTACGGGCGGCTGTGCTCGACGCAGGGGGGGGGCCTGCTGCGCCAACCCCCGCCGCCCGCTTCGCGGGCACCTCCCCCTCAAGGGGGGAGGATTGCGGCCGCTGCGCCAGCAGGCGCAGCCACATGTATTGGGCGGTGTTGGTGTCCTGGTATTCGTCGACGAGGATGTATTTGAAGCGCTTGTGGTATTCCTTCAGCACATCCGGATTGGCGCGGAAGATGCGGATCGGGTGGCAGAGCAGGTCGCCGAAGTCGCAGGCGTTCAGCGTCTGCAGCCGCTCCTGATAGGCCTTGTAGAGCTCGCGGCCCTTGCCGTTGGCGAATGCACGGGCGTCGCCCTCGGGGATGTCGGCGGGGCCAAGGCCCTTGTTCTTCCAGCCGTCGATCATCTGGGCGAACTGCTTGGCCGGCCAGCGCTTGTCGTCCAGCCCTTCGGCCTGGATGAGCTGCTTGATCAGGCGCACGACGTCGTCAGTGTCGAGAATGGTGAAGTCGGATTTGAGCCCGGCCAGCTCGGCATGTCGGCGGAGCAGCTTGACGCCGATCGAGTGGAAGGTGCCGAGCCACGGCATGCCCTCGACATTGCCTTCGCCGATCAACAGGCCGATGCGCTGCTTCATCTCGCGCGCCGCCTTGTTGGTGAAGGTGACGGCGAGGATCTGCGAGGGGAAGGCTTTGCCGGTGGCAAGGATGTGGGCGATGCGGGTGGTCAAGACACGCGTCTTGCCGGTGCCGGCGCCGGCCAGCACAAGGACCGGGCCTTCGGTGGTTTCCACCGCCAGCCGCTGCTCGGGGTTGAGGCCGTTGAGATAATCGGGCGCGTTGTTTTGATTGCTGCGGGCAGCCATGGCGCGCGCGGCAATGCCCGACGGGGCCACGGGCCGCGCGTTCGGTTCGTCAAAAAAGGGCATGTCTTCCGAAAAGCCGGACATCTCCCCCCGAATGTAGTGATTCGGCAGGGAAAGGCCAGAAGTGTCTCCGTTTTGTTCCGGCAAAGCACCTGAACGGTGTGATACCCGCCTGCTCAGGCCTTGCGGTAACCAAGCGCGACGAACAATCGGTGTCCGAACGAGCGCGCTTCCACTGCCATCACCGCGCTCAGAGCAGTCAGCATCTGATCGTAGTAGTGGTGTCCGGCGGACGACGCCAGGAATGTCGAATAAAGTTTGAGCTCTTCAAGCGGCAGATCCCTGTATGTGTAGGCAGCACTTTCCATGACGTTTTTTTCGATTGTCTGACGAACTTTTGCGTATTGCCGATGCACCAGAGCCATGATCTGGTCATCCGGGAGGGGTTTTCCTGCCGCTCCCAGTACGCCAGAAAACATCGCGTAGCCTATATTCAGCGCCATTGCTTCTCCCGTGTCGACGGCGCTGATGTCATCCATGATCTTCCTGTACAATTCGAGACGGACCGGATCCTTGGATGGAAGCTCGGCGAGGATGCGTTTGCCGTCTGTCCTCTTGCTTTCCTTACCTTCAGAACCAGACGATTGAATTTCCAGAGCGGTCACGCGTTTGCCCAAAGCCGAAGCGTAGAACGTGGCAAGATCGGACAGATCGGCAGCGGCCAGCTTGTCCGCCATCTGCGATTCGACGGCCGTCTCCATTCTGGCGCCGTCAAAGGAGCCTTCCATCGCAGCCGACCAGGCTTCATGGAAATTTTTCGACAGGGGTTCCGGTATGGACTTTATGCCATTGGCGATATTGGGACCAATGCCCATCAGCATCTCATGAAAACCGTTTGCCCTGTTGATCTCGCCGATCGTCTGTGCCGGCGCGGCCACTGTCGCGGCGACCAGGCCGAGGAGGAGAGCACACACGACAAGCACTGCTCGCGTCGTAGGCACAAGGAATGACGTCACTCTGGTTGCTCCAAGGTTTCGGTGGCTCAAGGCAGATTGCTGGAAAATCTGGATACCGGCAAGGTGAGATCGCTACTTTAGCGTGTGGCCTCGAATTTGCCATTAAGCGTGAAAATCAGCAGCGTCCTCGTTGGTCCGATCATGGATTGCTTCGAGCTCGCTTGACACGCAAGGCGGGCCGGAGAAAGTTGTGCTCGGGGCAGGAGCGCAATGCCGGGTTGCCCATGGACGCGTCGCGGAGCACACCAGTCGAAGGAGCACCGTCTTGGCTGTCGTTATCACCTCCCTGATCCTTTTCCTCATCGGCCTGGCGCTTGGCGGCGGCGGCATCTGGCTCGTGACGCTGGGCGGCAGCTGGTATTACGTCATCGCCGGTATGGCTTTCCTTGTCGCCGCCTGGCTGCTCTACAGGCGCAGATCCACGGCGCTGTGGCTCTACGCGGCGATCGTGCTCGGCACGCTCGCCTGGGCTGTCTGGGAAACCGGCTTCGACTGGTGGGAGCTAGGCCCGCGCGGCGGCATTATCGTGCTTGTCGCGCTGTGGCTGTTGACGCCATGGGCGCGGCGCGGGCTTACCGGTCCCGACGGACGCGCGCCGCTGATCCTCGCGGTGCTGGCATCGCTCGGCGTCGCCGGTTATTCGATGACGACCGATCCGAAGGATATTGCCGGCCAACTCAACACCGACAAGGTGACGCCGACGGCCGATCTCGGCGGCAACGTGCCGGCCGGCGAATGGCACTATTACGGTCGCACGCAATATGGCCAGCGCTATTCGCCGCTCGACCAGATCACCCCGGAAAACGTCGCCAATCTGCAGCCGGCCTGGACCTATCAGACCGGCGACGTGAAAGGGCCCGACGACATCGGCGAGACGACCTATCAGGTGACGCCGCTGAAGATTGCCGACACGCTCTACATCTGCACGCCGCATAATTTCGCGATCGCCATCGATGCCGCGAGCGGCAAGGAGAAATGGCGCTTCGATCCACAGGTCAAGCTCAACAAGGACCGCCAGCACCAGACCTGCCGCGGCGTGTCCTATTATGCCGACGCCAAGACCGCCGCTGGCCAGCCCTGCGCCACACGCATCTATCTGCCGACATCCGACGCCCGACTGATCGCGCTCGACGCCGCGAATGGCCAGGTCTGTCCGACATTTGCCGAAACCGGCACGCTGAACCTGCTCGCCAACATGCCATATCCGAAGCCGGGCTATTATTATTCGACGTCGGCGCCGCTGATCGTCGCCAACAAGATCATCGTCGGCGGCGCGGTCAACGACAATTATTCGACCGAGGAGCCGTCCGGTGTCATTCGTGCCTTTGACGTCGACACAGGCGCCTTGATTTGGAACTGGGATTCCGGCAATCCGGACCAGACGACGCCGCTGCCGCCCGGCCAGACCTATACCCACAACTCGCCCAACATGTGGTCGACGGCGAGCGCCGACGAGAAGCTCGGTCTGCTCTATGTGCCGCTCGGCAACAAGACGCCGGACCAGCTCGGCGCCGGGCGCAGCGCCAATGACGAGAAATTCTCCTCCTCGATCACCGCGCTCGACCTCAACAGTGGTCAATTGCGCTGGGTGCGGCAGACCGTGCATCACGATCTCTGGGACATGGACGTGCCGGCGCAGCCGACGCTGGTCGACATCACAACGGCTGGCGGCGTGGTGCCGGCGCTGGTCGGGCCGACCAAGCAGGGCGACCTCTACGTGCTCGACCGGCGCAGCGGCGAGCCGATCGTTCCGGTCAAGGAAGTGCCGGCACCGGGCGGCGCGATCGAGGGCGACCATACCTCGCCAACGCAGCCGGTCTCGGACCTGAGCTTCAATCCGAAGCCGCTGACCGGCGCCGACATGTGGGGCATCACCATGTTCGACCAGCTGGCCTGCCGGATCGAGCTCCGGAAGCTGCGCTATGAGGGCCGCTATACGCCCCCGTCGCTGCAAGGCTCACTGATCTATCCCGGCAATTTCGGCACCTTCAACTGGGGCGGCGCGGCAGTCGATCCGGTCCGGCAGGTAATGTTCGGCATGCCGACATACCTGGCGTTCATCTCCAAACTGGTGCCGCGCGCCGACGTGCCGCCGCCGGGCGATACCAAAGGCAGCGAACAGGGCCTCAACCGCAATGACGGTGCGCCTTACGCAGTGATATTGAAGCCGTTTCTGTCGCCGCTCGGCATTCCCTGCCAGGCGCCGCCCTGGGGCTATGTGGCGGGTGCCGATCTCCGGACCGGCAAGATCGTCTACAAGCACCGCAACGGCACCGTCTACGACATGACGCCGCTGCCGCTGCCATTCAAGGTCGGCGTGCCCGGCATTGGCGGGCCGATGATCACCGCCGGCGGCGTCGCCTTCCTCGGTGCGGCGGTCGACGACTATGTGCGCGCTTACGACCTGACGACCGGCAAGCAGCTCTGGCAGGCGCGGCTGCCGGCGGGCGGGCAGTCGACGCCGATGACCTACACGGTAGCCGACGGACGCCAGTTCGTCGTCATCGTTGCCGGCGGCCACGGCTCGGTCGGCACCAAGCCGGGTGATTATGTGATGGCTTATACGCTGCCGAAGTAGAAGGTCCTTCAGAGCCCGAGATGCCCTTTCAGGTCGGGTACCGATGCAAGTACCTCATTGGTCAGCTGCGGGCCGGCGGCTGTCTCGGCCTGCTGGACCAGCATCGTGCCGGCCTGGCTGATCTGTGCGAGAGTAAGGCCTGACGCCTTGAGTATGGCGACGCCGTTGATCAGCGCGCCGGTCTTTTCGCCGAGAGCGCCGCCGAGCGCGCCCTCCAGCGACGACAGGAGGCCACCGCCGGAAGCCGCGCCGGGAGCCATGACATCATATTGCTTGGCCAGGGCCTCGGCGCCCGGAATCTTGGCGAAGAAGCTGGACAGGGTCGTGCCTTCCGCCTCGTGTTCGAGCACCGAGAAAATCGTGCCGGCGATTTTTTCGGTCAAGGCCTGGTTGAGACCGGCCTTCTGGGAGACGGTGTTGATGATGTCCTGAACGTCCATGATATTCCTCAGCCTTTGCTGATTGTGGGGCGGTGCCGGTTGCCGCGGGCCTTGACCATCGATCGTCTAGCGGCGGTGATCCGCAGCGCCAGCAAAGCCATAGCGGCGAGTGCGAACCCACTTGCCAGAAGCGGGGAGGGAAAGGTCATGGGCGTAATTCCTCGTCGTCAATCAGGCATTCTTTCCTCGCCAAATGGCGCGAGCGAGGCCTCCCTGGTAAGTTTGTTTTATATGGTGGTGCGTGCATTTAGAATTGCCACAAATGACCGAAATTTAATGACAGCGCCGCGCGGGGCATCACGGCCATCGTGCAGGGACTTATGGCAGCCCTCACTCAGCCGTGACTGGACCGGGCAAGCTTCGGCACTATGTTGCCGCGGGGGGCGATGCCCGATGCCCGAGGAGCGCGCGCCATGACAACACCTGCCGGCCCCGCCAAGCCTGCCATCACCCAGGCGATGATCGATGCCTATGACGAATACACGCATCTGACGCTCGACCGGCGGCGCTTCATGGAGCAGTTGACCAGGCTTGCCGGATCGGGTGCGGCAGCGGCCGCGATCGCGCCGCTGCTGACGGCGAATTCGGCCCAGGCGGCAATCGTCGCGGAAGACGATCCGCGCGTGAAAGGCGAGGACATCAGCTATCCGGGCAGCGGCGGCGAGATGAAGGGCTATCTGGTCAAGCCGGCGGATCAGACCGGTAAGCTCGGCACGGTCATCGTCGTGCATGAAAACCGGGGGCTCAACCCGCATATCCGCGATGTGGCGCGGCGCGTTGCGCTGGAAGGCTTCGTGGCGCTTGCGCCGGACTTCATGACGCCGCTCGGCGGCACGCCGGACGATGAAAACAGGGCGCGTGACCTGTTTTCGCAGCTCGATCCAGCACAGGTCTCCGCCAATGCAGTCGCAACGATCGCCTACCTCAAGCGAGACAAGGACGGCAACGGCAAGGTCGGCGCCGTCGGCTTCTGCTGGGGCGGCGGCACGGTAAACATGCTGGCCGTCAACGCACCGGATCTTGCCGCCGCCGTCGCCTATTACGGCATGCAGCCGAAGGCCGAGGACGTGCCGAAGATCAAGGCGCCGCTTATGCTGCACTATGCCGGGCTCGACACCCGCACCAATGCGGGCATCGACGCCTTCAAGAAGGAACTCGACGCGGCTCATGTCGAATATTCAGTCTATGTCTATGAAGGCGCCAACCATGCCTTCAACAATGACACATCGGCGGCCCGCTATGACAAGAAGGCGGCTGACCTCGCCTGGGGGCGGACGATCGCCTTCCTCAAGGAGAAGCTGGCCTGATCAGGCGGGCGCCGGCGCCGGTTTGTGAAAGGCGACGCCGGCCACCACCAAGGCGATGCCGAGACAGTCGGTGAGGCTCGGCACCTGCCGCAGCACAATGACGCCGATCAACGTTGCGGTGACCGGCAGTAATGACAGCATCAGCGCGAAGCTGGAGCGCGGCAGCCGCGACATGGCAAGCTGGTCGCAAATGTAGGGAATGACGGACGAGCAGATGCCGACGCCGACCGCCGCAAGCAGCAGCGGCGGCGCCGAGAACGCCGGCAGTGCATCGCTAAACCCGATCGGCAGAACGATGAAAAGGGCGACCGCCATGGCGGCACCCAGTCCCGCGATGCCATTGCCGGCGCCGGCGCGCGCGACGCGGTGGCCGAGCACGATATAGAAGACGAACAGCGCCCCGTTGAGGAAGGCCCAGAACAGGCCGACAGGATCGCTCGACCATTTGACGTCTATCAGCAGCAAGGTTCCGGCGAGCGCGACGGCAAGGGCGGCGAGATTGCGCGGGCTTCTGAGGCCGACAAGCGCGACGCCGATGGTGCCGACGAATTCGATAGCCGCCACCAGCGAGATCGGCAAGCGGTCAAGCGCTAGGTAGAACGAGCAATTCATCACGCCAAGGCAGACGCCGAAGGCCAGAAGCAACAACCGCGTCGAGCGATCAGCGCGGGTGAAGACCGCCCATGGCCGGGTCAGCGGGGCAAAGACAAGCGCAGCGGTGGCGATGCGCAGCCACGCCATGCCGAGCACGCGGACATGCGGGAAAAGCAGCACCGCGAAGGCCGGTCCGAGATAGTGGAACACGGCGCTGACGCCGAACCAGAGATGCGGCGGCACCGAGTTTGCCAAGGTAAAGGCGGGGCCGGCGAGTGCCGGACTTGCCGCGGGGGCTTGCGTCCGATCTTCCATGGGATCAGTATCGCAGGCAACTTTTTCGATTTACATGGATGATGGCCGGGCGCTGTGGCTATTTCCTTTCCGAAAGCAAGGAGCTGTCCGCTGAAACGCCTTCGAAATGAAAATCCCGATCTGGATGCGGCGGACCTGAAAATCCTGCGCGTGCTGGAAAAGGACGCGCGCACCAGCATTGCCGAACTGGCGCGATCGGTCGGCCTGTCGGCGCCGAGCGTCGCCGAGCGCATCAAGCGGCTGCAGGAAAGCGGCGTGATCGAGGCCTATACGGTGCGCATCAATCCGGCCGCGCTCGGCATGAAATTGTCGGCATGGCTGCGGATCAGGCCGGTGCCGGGGCAATTGGCTGTCGTGGCCGAGATCATCCGTGAGCTGCCGGAAATCGCCCAATGCGACCGGGTGACCGGCGAGGACTGTTTCATCGCGCTGGCGCATGTCGGCTCGGTGGCCGAACTCGAACGGGTGATCGACCGGATCATTCCCTATGCGATGACCAACACGGCGATCATCCAGTCGTCGCCTGTCGTGGCGCGCTCGCCGCTTGGGGCGGTGAAACGGCTGCCTTGATGTGGAGGGAATGAAGGTCCCGTCAGGCGTGGCCGCGCTTCATCCGCGCTTGCTTCAGGATGGCGCGCCAGCGGATCATGGCAAAAGGGATCGGCTCGTTGTTGTTGGCGATGTGGAAGATCTCGTTGTTGAGGTTCTTCAGCGAGCGCCAGAAATCATAATCGGTAATGCGTGGGTCAGCCGCCAGCCTGTCCGCCTCGACCTTGATGTCGGTTTTCATGCACGTTCCCCGAACCGCTTTCGCCCCGCCGCCCGTATCGCAATTCGATGCGGATGGTTTTCCAACGCCGCGCTGAGTCGTTCAACGCCTCAATTCGGCTTGTTCACGTTAAAACCTTGGTAAGGTTAACGGCGGTCTGACGGCGGTTCAAGCGTCTTGCGACGAATGCCGATCGAACGGCCGGCGCGCTCCGGCATCGGCAGCGCCGCATGGGCGGCGCGCATCGCTTCAACCTTGGCCAGAACGTCGGCGGGGAAGGGCGCCACCTTCGGGCCTGACATGTCGACATGCAGCGACAGCGTTTCGGACGTGGCGGCGAGCCAGCCGTCGAGATGGCGGATTTCCTGATAGGCCCTCAGCCGCTTCTCGTCATGGTCCAGCAGCTGGAAGGAGACCGTGACCTTGTGATCGAGATGCAGCTCCTGGACGTAGCAGACATGGACTTCCGCCGTGTAGATGGTGAGCCGCCGTTCTTTCACATAATCCGGCCCCATCCCCATCATCTCGAAGGCTTCGTCGGAGCAGCGGTCGAACAGCACGTTGTAGTACGCCATGTTGAGATGGCCGTTGTAGTCGATCCAGGCCTCCTCGATGTCCATGGCGTGAGAGACGAAAGGGGCTGGGATGGGCATCGGAAACTTCCTCATCGTCATGCTGAAACGAGCGTGGACTGGACAGAGCGTGGTTGGTGAGACTACGCATCCCTAGATGCATAACAAGGGTGGACGCTGGTCCATTCGCGGAGGAATCGATGGCTCTAAGCGACCTCAACCCGGTCGAGCGCAACGAAGAAGGCATCGCCGCCGTGCTCGGCATCCTCAAGCAGCGGCTCGGCGAGCGATTCCAGACCGGCCAGGCGATCCGCGCCCAGCACGCGCATACCACCACCTACATTCCGACCCAGGCGCCGGACGGCGTCGCCTTTGCCGAGACGACGGCGGAGGTGCAGGAAATCGTGCGCGCGTGCGCGGCACATCGTGTGCCGGTGATCGCCTTTGGCGTCGGTTCCTCGCTGGAAGGCCACACCAATGCGCCGGGCGGCGGCATCTCGCTCGATACCTCACGGATGAACCGCATCATCGCGGTCAATCCGCAGGACCTCGATTGCACCGTCGAGCCCGGCGTGACGCGTGAGGACCTCAACCGGTATCTGCGCGACACCGGCCTCTTCTTTCCAATCGACCCGGGCGCCAACGCTTCGCTCGGCGGCATGGCGGCGACGCGGGCGTCGGGCACCAACGCCGTGCGCTACGGCACGATGCGCGAAAACGTCCTGTCGCTGACCGCAGTGATGGCCGACGGCGAGGCGGTAACCACCGGCAATCGCGCGAAAAAGAGCTCGGCCGGCTACGATCTGACACGGCTGCTGATCGGCTCGGAAGGCACGCTCGGCATCATTACCCAGCTGACCTTGAAGCTGCAGGGCATTCCGCAGGCGATTTCGGGCGGCGTCTGCCCATTTCCCAGTGTCGAGGCGGCCTGCAATGCGGTGATCGCGACCATCCAGATGGGCATTCCGGTGGCACGCATCGAATTGGTCAACGCGCTGCAGATGCGGGCGATGAAGACCTATTCCAAGCTCGATTATCCGGAGAGCCCGTGCCTGTTCGTCGAGTTCCACGGCAGCGATGCCGGCGTCGCCGAGCAGGCCGAAACCTTCGGCATGATCGCCGAGGAAAATGGCGGCGGTCCGTTCCTGTGGACCAGCGTCGCCGAAGAGCGGACGAAATTGTGGAAGGCCAGGCACGATGCCTACTGGTCGTCGCTGACGCTGCGGCCGGGCGCCAAGGGATTGTCGACCGATGTCTGCGTGCCGATCTCGCGCTTTGCCGAATGTGTCACCGAGACCGAGGCGGACATCGCCGAGATGGGCCTGATCGCGCCGATCGTCGGCCATGCCGGCGACGGCAATTTCCATGTGCTGGTGCTGATGGACGTGGACGATCCGAAGGAGATCGCGCTGGCGGAAAAATTCGTCGCGCGGCTCAATATGAGGGCCATCGCCATGGACGGCACCTGCACCGGCGAGCATGGCATAGGGCAAGGCAAGATCGGCTTCCTGCGGCATGAACTCGGCCATGGCGTCGACATCATGCGCACGATCAAGCAGGCGCTCGACCCGCTGAACATCATGAACCCAGGCAAGATATTGCCGGCAGTTGGGCAATAGCGGCGATGGCCGCAGCCGAGGCACTTCTGCCCATCGAAGCACCGCCTCTTTCTGCCGGTGCACCACTACCTCACGTCTTCGCCGACGAAGACAAGTTGCTGGTCGCCTATATCGTCAACATGAGAGACCCGTCATTCGATGGGACGAATCCGCGCTCAGTTTCGCCTGTAACCAACGGCCAATCGGTTGCGATCCTGACGGCAAAGCCTTGTCTGGCACTTCAATTCGGCCTGCCGAACGATGAGGCCTTGAGCGGCCATCGGCTCTACCAACTGGGCCTGCAACCCTATGCTGCATTCGAGGTACTCAACTCGTCATGGATCGGTTCGCTTGAACGGGCAAATCGAGTTCACAGTTCTCATCAGCCAGAGCTGTTTTCTGGCTATCGGCACTTCATCTTCACCTTCCACGACTCGACGCTTGAATTTGTCGCGGAGAGCTTTTCGATGAGCCGTCGCGACGGATCGGTTCTGACCTCGTTGATGGAGGCCGTCAGTCCTCGCGCCTCGGCGCCGCAAGGCAAACGAAGATGGCTTCTCGACAGGCTTTGGCGACGCGGCTGATCCGCTGGCCCGGGTCAGCCTTGACCGCACTAGCCATTTGGTCGGAGACTCCGGACGTCGCCAGGGCCTGAAACCGGGCAGACGTGGTAAACGGAGGAGCGAGCAACATGGCGATTTCACGCAAGGAAGAGGCTCGGGCGCTGAGCGCCGACGAACATGCTCTCGTCGAGAAGTCGCACCATCCAGCGGTACAGCATCTTGCCGACGCCGAACTCGCCAGCTTGGTCAAGCTCCTAAGGGAGCGGCGCGACAAGGCCCAGACCGAGGCGCATCGCCGCCGCCGCGAAATGCGCGGCAAAGGTGCGCCAAAGGGCGCCGGCGCCTCGAAGGCCGATGAAGGTTCGCAGTTGAAGCTGGCGGTTCTGGCGATGACCATGCGGCGGCTCAATGGCGAGGCTGAACGCCGCCGCCAGTTGGCGGCGCGTGTTTCGCTGGTCGAGAATGCACGCAAGGCGCTGTCCATGAAGCAAGGCGCTGCGGCGGACGGTCCCGAGTTCAACACGCGCACCGCGCACAAAGGCATGCGCGCGATCGTGAGCCGGCGGCCTGAGAATCTGATCCGGCCGATGGAACTCGGCCGGCAGCGGCAGGCGGCAAAGGTGGCGCAAGCAAAGCGCGACGCGCGCTGAGTTTTCTTGGCTGTCTTCTTTTGCTCTGGAAGCCCGTCTGGCGGGAATTGCCTCTTTATCGACACGCTGATGCGGATAGAGTGCGGCTGACTTTCAATCAACCGCTTCGGAGTTCATGCTCGCACGCCTGTTCGTGATCTTCGGTGGGCTTCTCGTGCTGGTGCTGTGTGCGGCGCTGGTGGTGCCGTACTTTGTCGACTGGACGGGTTGCCGCGCCGATTTCGAGCGCGAGGCGAGTGCGGTCCTGGGCCGCAAGGTGACCGTGCAAGGCGATGCAACGGCGAGGCTGTTGCCGTTTCCCTCGCTGACGTTCTCGAACGTCGCCGTTGCCGGTGGCCCCAACGGCCAGCCGGCGATGACCGTCGAAACCTTTTCGATGGATGCCGAACTGGCGCCATTCCTGCGCGGCGAGGTGCTGATCTTCGACATGCGGCTGGTGCGGCCGAAGGCGACGATCGACATCGCCGCCGACGGCACCGTCGATTGGACGATGCGGCCGTCCTCGCCCTTCGATCCCGGCCAGATCTCCATCGAGAAGCTGACGGTGACGGAAGGACAGATCGCGCTCAGCCACGCCGCAGGCGGGCGCAGCCATCTTATTTCCGAGATCAACTCGACGATCTCGGCCAAGTCGCTGGCCGGCCCCTGGCGGCTGGACGGCTCGCTGTTGCTGGACGGGTTGCGGACCACGATCGCCGCTTCCACCGGCAAGGCTGAACCGGACGGGCAAATGCGGCTCAGGCTCAAAGCCGATCCGGATGCCTATCCGCTGGTCATCGAGACCGACGGAAATGTGGGCCTCGTCGAGGGCGCCGCCGTCTATTCGGGTCAGTTCAAGATATCGGGTGCAGACCGGGCTGCGGCGCAGTCGCGCGGCACCGACGGCGAGGCGCTGAAAGTCAGCGCCGGCAAACCGGACCCAGGCTTCAGGCTGAACGGCAAGTTTTCGCTCGACCACCAGAAGCTCGGCGTCGACGAATTCCGCTTCGAGACCGGACCGCTCGACAATCCCTATACCGCCGACGGCAAGGCTGCGGTCGACCTTGGGCTGAAACCGCGCTTTGCGATCGAGGCCAATGGCGCGCAGGTGCAGTTCGACGAGGCCGTGGGGGCGGCGGCCGGTGCCGGACTGACGCTGTCCGAGCGGGTGGCGGCGCTGGAGGAGGCGCTGCTCGATCTGCCGAAACCGACCATACCGGGCACGGTCGAGGTGAAACTGCCGGCGGTGGTGGCAGGCGACACGACGGTTCGCGACGTGCATCTGTCCGCCGAACCGGCCGAGGGCGGCTGGGCGGTGAAATCGCTGGCCGCCACGCTGCCCGGTCGCGCCAAGCTGGAAGCCAATGGCATGGTCAGCGTCGAGGACCATTTTGGTTTCACCGGATCGCTGCTTCTGGCGGTGGCGCAGCCCTCCGGCTTTGCCGCATGGCTGTCGAAGGACGTCGACGAGGCGATCCGCCGTTTGCCAGCCGCCGGCTTCAAGGCCAAGGTCGACTTGAGTGAAAAACACCAGGCCTTCAGCGATCTCGAACTCATCCTCGGCAAGGCGAAGTTCTCCGGCCGCATCGATTCCAGCCAGCCCGACGACACAAGGCCATCGGTGCTGATGCAACTGGAAGGTGGCGAACTCGACGTTGATGGGCTCGCCGCCTTCGCCTCGATCTTCGTCAGCGACAAGGGCGCCAACCGCTTTTCCGACCGCGACCTCGATTTCCAGATCAAGGCCGGGCCGGTCAGCGCCGGCGGGCTGACCGCCGATAGCGTCGACACCGCGCTGAGGTTGCGCGACGGACTGCTTGAGATCGACCGGCTATCGGTCGGCGGGCTTGCCGGCGCCTCGATCAGCGCCACCGGACGGATCAAGGATTTCCCGGCGAGCCCGACCGGCAAGCTCGACGCCTCGGTGGTCGCCGTCGACCTCAAGCCGCTGATCGACGTCGCCGCCCAGCATTATCCGGATAATGCAGTGCTGAAGTGGCTTGCGGAGCGTGCTGCTGCCTATCCCGAGCTGTTCCAGGATGCGCGTATCGACGCGGTCACGAGTGCGGCAGACAATGGCGACGGTACGACGGGACTGGCAATGAGCGCACAGGGCAAGGCCGGTGGTTCGGCCTTTTCGGCGTCGCTATCCGGCAAAGGTGCGCTCGACCGGCCTCTCGAAGCGCCGGTGACGCTGACCTTCAACGCCCGGAACGCCGACGCCACCGCGCTTCTGGCGCTTTACGGGTTGCCGGCGTTGCCACTCGGCATGCTCGGAGAGGCGACCACCGAGGTCTCGGCCAAAGGCACGCTTGGCGGCGGCCTGGCGACACGCTTCAGCCTCGCCGGCAACGACTTCAAGGCTGGTTTCGACGGGACAATTGCCGAGACGCCTCAGGGCGCGGCCGCCAAGGGCAAAGTCAGCGTTGAAGCGGCCGATATCGAACCATGGCTGATGACGACCGGCGTCGGGCTGCCAGGCATGGGGACCGGCATGTCGACGTCACTTGCGGCCGATGCCGACTACGGCAATGGCCTGCTGGTGCTGAGCGGCCTCAGCGGCGCCGTCAACGAGGCGGCGGTTTCCGGTGACGTCAACATCGACGTCAAAGAGGGGCTGCCGCATCTTGCCGGCGCGCTGTCGCTGGACGAACTGGACCTCGATCCGATGGCGGTGATGCTGTTCGGTGACCAGGCCTTCCTTGCAAATGACGGGGCCTGGCCGACGGCACCGTTCAGCCAGAAGTCCAGCCTGCCATTTACCGCCGATCTCGATCTGGCGGCGGCGTCGCTTGCCGCCGGCCCGCTTGCCACCGCCTATGACGCAGCGCTGTCGCTGCAGCTCGACCAGGAAGGCATCCGCGTTTCCGACCTCAAGGCAAAGTTCCTCGGCGGCGCGCTGAGCGGCCTGTTCGAGCTTAAGAACAATGACGGCACCGGGCTTTTCTCCGGCCAGATGAAACTCGCCGGCGCCGATCTGGCAGCCGTGCTGCCGGGAGCTGGCATCAGCGGAAGCGGCGATTTCTCGACGGCGCTTTCGACCAGCGGCAAATCGGTCGACGCGATGGTCGCGGCGCTGTCCGGTTCCGGCACGGCGACGCTGAAGGGCATGACCATTGCCGGCATCAATCCCGATGCCTTTGCCGCCTTCATCGCCAAGGCCGACGCGATAGGGCGCGACATCGACGTGTCAAAGACTGCCGGCTTTGTGCCGCAGATCGCCGCGGCGGGCAGTTTTCCGGCGCAGGACACCGGTATTGCCTTCACGATCGCCGGCGGCACGCTGAGGGCGCCGCCGGTCAAATTCGAAAGCCCGGGCGCGACGCTGTCCGCCGACATCACCGCCGATCTGAGCACCGGCACCGTCGATGCCCAGGGCGAGATCGCCTACAGACCCGGCGACGAGGCGCTGGTCGGCTCCGAACCGATTTTGAATTTCAGCGTCGACGGGCCGTTCGGCGCCACCAAACGGCAGTTCGACAGCGAGCCGCTGGCGCAGTTCCTGACCCAGCGTGCGCTGGAAAAGGAGCAGCAGCGGGTCGAAGCCATGCAAGCCGCACTGCTCGAAAAACAAAGGCTGCGGCGTGAGGTGCGCTACTACGCTGCCTTGCAAACCGAGCGTGAAAGAGCCGCGGAGGAACTGCGCAAGCAGGAGGAAGCGGCGCGGCTGAAGGCTGAGGCCGACGCCAAGGCAAAGGCCGAAGCGGATGCGCAGGCCCAAGCCGAAGCGGAGGCGAGGGCGCAAGCTGAGGCCGAGGCGAAGGCTGAAGCGGACGCCAAGGCACAGGCGGATGCAGAGGCGAAGGCCGAAGCCGAGGCCGGGGCGAAAGCCGCGGCGGATGCAAAGGCCAAAGCGGATGCGGCGCAACAGGCTGCTGAGGAGGCAGCGCAGGCCGAAGAACAGCAACGCCAGAGGGCGGAAGAGGCGTTACGCATCGCCTCGGAAGAAAAGGCAAAGCTCGACGCCGAACGCAAGGCCGCGGCGGAGCAAGCGCAGAAAGCGGAACCGGCGCAGCCTCCGGTCAATGACAATCGGCCGCCAGCAGAAGCTGCGCCACCCAAGCTCGATCCCTCATCGATCGATAATTTGCTGAAGTCGCTGGGGGGAGGTTAGAGCGAACCCTTCATGCCGCGCTTGGCCCAGTCCAGCACATAGAGCCTGAGCGCCGAGGAGAGGTTCGCATTGCGCGGGCGGCTCTCGTCGATTTCGGCGACAAGGGCGGCGAGCGTCAATTTTCGCGCGGCCGCGATGGCGACCAGGTCGACGTAAAAAGGCTTTTCGAGCGAGTAGCTGGTGCGGTGGCCGCGAATGGTGACCGAGCGCTTTTCGACCGGGCTCACGCGACCCAACTCATACTTCAAGCATCGGATTCGTCCGAAAACCGCGATGCACTTTTCGGTCCGATGCTCTCGGTGTTCGAATCGCCCGATTTTTCGCGGCGATGGCCGGCGACGAATTTGGCGGCCTTGTCGGCGATCAGGCGGTCGCGATCCCGGCTGATTTTGGAACGGCCATGCAGCGTCCGGTTCTGTTCGGCCAGGCGTTCCTTCTCGGTTCGCGCCTTCTGCTTGCGGGCCTGACGGAGATTGACGATCTCGGCCATGTCACGCCGCCTGTCGGATCACTTCTTGCGGAAGGCGTCGAGCGACACCACGTCGGCCCCCTTGGCGCCGGCGTCGGCCGCAGCGGGCTTCTTTTCCGCCTCAGCGGCTTTCTTCTTCGTCTCGGGCTTTTTCTCGGCGACGATGGCCAGCGGCTCGGGAGCGGGCTTGGCCTTTGTCTCCTGTTCCGCCGGGGTATCCGTCTTCACGTCGAATTCGAGCTCGAAGTTGACGGACGGGTCGTAAAAGCCGCGCACGGCCGAGAACGGGATTTCCAGTTTCTCCGGCACGTCGGAGAACGACAGCCCGACCTCGAAGCCGGTGTCGCTCACCTTCAGGTCCCAATACTGGAACTGGATGACGATGGTCATCTGTTCGGGATAGCGCTCGCGCAACCGCGAAGACACGCGCACGCCCGGCGCGCCGGTGAGAAAGGTGATGAAGAAGTGGTGATTGCCCGGGAGACCGGTGCGCGCGACCTCGGCCAGGACCTTGCGCATGACGCCGCGCAACGCCTCTTGGGCCAGAATGTCGTAGCGGATGTGGTCATCGGCCATGTGGCTGTCGGGTTCCGTTGAATCGTCCTGATAGCTGTAGTCAAGCTTGAGCGCGGCGTAAACCGGATATAGATCGCTGGCGTGCGGAAGCGAAGCCCATTGGCGACGATTTAATCGTCAAGCGCTGGCGAGCGCGGTCTGTTTGCCTGCTCGGGTCACAGGCTGCCGCTTGCCGAAGGCGCGCAGGAAGGTGCGCACGCCATTTGTCGCGGACTGCACCACCTCGTCCTCGGTTGGTGTACTGCCGAGCATGAAGGTCGTCTGCAGCTCCGCGTTGGCAAGAGCCATGAACTGGCGTGCCGCGACATCGGGATCGTCGATCTCAAGGAAACCGGCATGAGCGAGCCGGGCGAAACGGGCGGCGATCGCCGGCCATGTCCTGCCCGGTCCTTCTTCGCGCCATTCGGCGAAAAGTTCGGGATAGCGCTCGCCCTCGGTCTGGATCAGCTTGCGCAGGAATTTACCGTCGCGGTTGCAGATGCAGTTGTGGTTCATCCGGACGGCAAAGGCGATGAGGTCGGCCTCGAGATCCTTCGGCTGATCGGGGAAGGTGGAGATCGTGGCGAAGATACCGGCATTGCAACGTTCGGTGAGGTCGCGAACGATGGCAACGAAGAGTTTTTCCTTGTCGCCATGATGGTTGTAGATGGTCTGGCGGGAAACGCCGGCCTCGGCGGCAATCATGTCGATATTGGCCCCGGCGAAGCTTTCACGGCAGAAGACCGAAGCGGCTGCGTCGACAATCGACATACGCTTGGCCTCATGGCCGCGTGGCGGGAAAATGTCAGGAGAAACGCTGGCCTTCATACAAAACTATATAGAGGTGGTTGACGAATTAGACAAGCCTGTCTAAATTTGTGGACTAAACACGAAGGGGTTTTCGTTCCGCAGAAGAGTCGGAACCCCACGGGATGCAACGTCCTAGGGTTATACGCCGGTCCGCGGCGGCAACCAGAATTCGAAAGAGCCTGCCATCATGAACGCCAAATTCCTCCGCATTGCGGTCGTGCTCGGCCTATTGTCCGCCATCGGCCCGTTTGCCATCGACATGTATCTTCCGGCCCTGCCGTCGATCGGCGAGGATCTGCATGCCGGCACCGCCGCGGTGCAGATGAGCCTGCTGATCTTCTTTCTTTCCATGGGCTTCGGCCAGATCGTCGTCGGACCGATCTCCGACATGGTTGGCCGCAAGCTGCCGCTCTATGGCGGCCTGGCGCTGTTCATGGTCGGCGGCGTCGGCTCGGCGCTGGCCCCCTCGATTGAATGGCTGATCGCCTTCCGCTTCCTGCAAGGGCTCGGCGCCAGCGCCGGTATGGCCGTGCCGCGCGCGATCGTGCGCGATCTGCACACCGGGACCGAAGCCGCCAAGCTGATGTCGCTGTTGATGCTGGTTTTTTCGGTGTCGCCGATCCTGGCGCCGCTGACCGGTAGCCAGATCATCGAGAATTTCGGCTGGCGCGCCGTGTTCTGGACGGTGACGGGTGCGGCTGTGCTCGCCGCGATCCTGCTGGCTACCTCGCTCAAGGAGACGCGGCCGGTCGAAGAGCGCGCCGGCTCCTCCTTCGGCACGGCACTTTCCGGCTACCGTTTCCTGATGGGGGATCGCAACTTCCTTGGCCTGACGGCCATCGGCGGCTTCGGCATTGCGAGCTTCTTCGTCTATCTGTCGAGCTCGTCCTTCATCCTGATCGACCATTACGGGCTGTCGCCTTCGGTCTATAGCGTGTTCTTCTCGATCAATGCGGTTGCCTTCATCGGCATGTCGCAGCTGACCGGGTTGCTGTCGGAGCGGTTCGGGCTGCAGCGCGTGGTGCGGATCGCGGTGACCGGCTATGCGACGACGATGGTGGTGTTGTTCGCGGTGATGGCCTCGGGTGTCGACCGGCTCGACGTGATGGCGGCACTGCTGTTCATCGGCTACGGCTTTCTCGGCCTGGTCATCCCGACGACGTCGGTGCTGGCGATGGAAGAGCATGGCGAGATCGCCGGCACGGCTTCGGCACTGATGGGCACGCTGCACTTCGCCATCGGCGCGGTCGCAATGGGCGTCGCCGGCGTGTTCTTCGACGGCACGCCGCTGCCGATGGTGGCGGGCATCACGCTTTGCGCGGTGATCTCCTTCACGCTTGCCAAGGTGACGCTCGGCCGTAGCCGGGACGTTGCGGAAGCGTCGGCGGAGTAAGCGTCGACCATCGAGAATAAAAAGGCCGGGCGACGTTCCCGGCCTTTTCACGTTTGCGATCCCGGTTTACACGGCGGGTTCAGGACATGCAGCTTCGACATCTCAAGACGTTCGTGGCGGTCGCCACCACCTTGAATATCACACGCGCCTCCGAGCGGGTTCATCTTGCCCAATCGAGCGTAACGGAACAGATCCAAGCGCTGGAAGCCGATCTGGGGACGTCGCTGTTCGACAGGTCGCGGCGTGGCTTGAAGCTGACGGCGGCGGGACAGCGCCTGCTGGAGTATGCAAGCGATCTCCTCGACCTCGCACACGAAGCCCGTTCCGCTGTCGCCGACGCGGGCGGCACGGTTGCCGGTCGCCTGACTGTCGGCGGCCTGGAGACGCTTTGCTCGACACGCTTGCCAGCTTTGCTGGGGGAATTCCACCGGCGCCATCCCGATGTGGAACTGAACCTCAGGGCGGACGATAGCAGTGGGTTGCGTGCCGGCGTGACCAGCGGGGCGCTGGACGTGTCTTTCCATTTCGGGCCCGTCCCGGTGGTGGTGCCGGAGCTGCGAAGCGAACAGGTGGCGGAAGAAGAGCTCGCCATCATAGCGCCGGCAAATCACCGACTGGCCGGATATGCTGCCATAACGCCCGAGGATCTGGCTGATGAGGCCTTCCTCGTCACCCAGCCCGGTTGCGTCTATCGGCGGATGTTCGACGAAGCGTTCGCAGCAACGCTGCCCGACCGTCCGAGGCTCGTCGGCGAGTTCGCCAGCATGGGCGCGATACGGAGCCTTGTTGCAGCCGGTCTTGGATGCGCGCTGGTCCCGCGTCTCGTGGTCACTTCGGCCGATGCCGAGATCCTTGTGCTGCCCTGGATCGGAAGCAACTCGACGACGTCGGTCACCATGGTATGGCGCCACCGGCGCGTTCAAGCGCCTGTCCTGCGGCTGTTCCTCGCAATGGCGCGTGAAACTCGGGCGCGCGAAATCTGGCCATCGCTAGACCAGTCGCTGGCCACCATCGACATGAAGCACCGTTCCGGTGATGAAGCCGTTATGCATCAGGGACGTGATGGCTTGGGCGATGTCGGCTGCCTGGCCGATCCGGCCGACGAGCAGACGCTTTGCCATGGCGTCCAGCGCGGCCGTCTTTCCGCTGCCGGCGACGGCATCCCAAATCGGGGTGTCGACCCAGCCCGGCGAAACGACGTTGACGCGGATCGGCGCCAGTTCGACCGCAAGCGCATAGGCGAGTGAGCCAAGTGCCCCATTGACAGCCGCCACCACCGAACCTTTCGCGGCTGGACGATAGGCGGCAATGCCTGAGGTCAGCGTGATCGATCCCCTGGGCGTCAGACGAGGCGCGCCATGTTTGGCAAGAAGAAGCGGCCCGACAATTTTGGAATCCATCACCTTCCGCGCCACCGAGATGTCCATATCGGGAAGCAACACATAGACGCCGGTGATGTCGGCGGCGGTCGAGACGATGTGGTCGAGCGTACCGACGTCCTGGAACAGGCGCTGGACCTCGTCCTCGCTTGTGACGTCGGCTGCGATCGTCCTCAGCCTTTCCGGGTGAGGCAAGCGCTGCCGTGCGGCCGACAACCGGTCCTCGGAACGGCCGACGATCGTAACCTCGGCGCCGGCGGCAAGCCGCTGTTCGGCGAGCGACAGCCCCATGCCGGAACTGCCGCCGACGATAAGGATGCGTTCGGGTGTTGGTGTGGTTTCCTGGTTCATCTTGTGTCCATCAGGTAGCTGCCGGGGCGTGACCACACGCGGCGAGAAACTGAAGCCTTTTCCCGCAAAGGCATGGGAGAAGGGAAACGGGAAGATACGAATGCTGCCATCGGAGCTTCCGATGATGGAAGCCATTGCGGCAGGATGAAGCGGTGCTCAGAGCAGAATGCCGTTCAAGCGTTCTCCGCGTTGCTGCCGCTCGATGCCGCCCGGCGCAGTTGCGAAAGAATCAACGCCGGATGCGGTTCAGGCCGCGGCGAAAGATAGGGGGAGATAAGTGTGATGAAGGGGAGAAATGGAGGTTTCTGTTGCCAGGTACCTCCGAACCCCGCCTAGAAGTGCGAACCACTAGGGCTTGAATTGAAGCTATCGCACCGCTTACGCGGCGAGACGTGCTTCCGCATAGTTGTCGTTGGCAACTATAAGTTCAGCCCGATAACGGTGGTACAATGCCGGGCAAAAGTACGATCTTTACACCTTCGTCGATCCTATTTCGCCCCCAGCAAAAGCCGCTCTTGAGCAGCGGTTTTTGGTGGAGGCGCCGGGTACCGCCCCCGGGTCCGAACGGCTTATTTCATCGCCTGTTTATCGCCATAGTCGGTCGAGCCGACGAGGCGAATATAGGGACTGGCGGTGGAAAATGAAAGGCCGGAATGCCACTTTCATCTGTGTCAAAGTGGACCATGAAGGGTTGACTTGCAGTCGGTCTCAACCGAAGCTTTGTGGCGGTGAGGAGACCCAGCGCATAGTTGCGGCAGCGCGCCACAATCCTCATCGACCGGATCCCGTGGCGCCGACGAGGGGAAATTCGATGGCCGACTATCTCGCAGACGTAAAGAAATACGATGCAGCGGCGGACGCCGACGCGGTCGCCAAGATCGTCAAGCATTTGGGCATCGCGCTCAGGAACCGCGATTCCTCGCTGGTGTCCTGCACCGACCCGGAGGAACTGAAGCGCGTCAGGAATAGCTGGGTCGCCGGCAAGCTCGGCGTCACCGATGGCGCCAAGGCGGATGCGGCTATCGAAAAGACCTGCAAGGCGATGGCGGCCGACAACAGCAAGAGCCGGGTGACGTTCTATTACCTCGTCGCCAAAGATCTGGGCATGCTCGGCTCGCTCTGAAGAACTCGCCGCTGATGCCGGTGGGTTTTCCGGTGGAATCGTCTCGCTTTGCTGTGTTCGGCCGACGGTCATTCGGCTATGATGGCTGACAACCCGAATCGAGCCAGAGCCGATGCGCCAGTATCTCGACCTTCTTGAACATGTGCTGGAAAACGGCGCTGATCGCGGCGACCGTACCGGCACCGGAACGCGCTCGGTATTCGGCTACCAGATGCGCTTCGATCTGGCCCGCGGTTTTCCGATCACCACCACCAAGAAGCTGCACCTGAAGTCGATCATCCATGAGCTTTTGTGGTTCCTGGCGGGCGACACCAACATCAAATATCTCAACGATCACGGCGTCTCGATCTGGGATGAGTGGGCCGACGAGAATGGCGATCTCGGCCCGGTCTATGGCAAGCAGTGGCGGTCGTGGCCGGACGGCCATGGCGGCGCCATCGACCAGATTGCGAATCTTCTGAAGGAGATACGCAAAAATCCTAATTCGCGGCGGCTGATTGTTTCGGCGTGGAACCCTGCCGAGGTGGAGGCCATGGCGTTGCCGCCCTGCCACTGCCTGTTCCAGTTCTATGTTTCGGAAGGCAAGCTTTCCTGCCAGCTCTACCAGCGCTCCGCCGACATCTTTCTCGGCGTGCCGTTCAACATCGCTTCCTATGCGTTGCTGACGTTGATGGTGGCGCAGGTGACCGGATTGAAACCCGGCGATTTCATCCACACGCTCGGCGATGCACACCTTTATTCGAACCATTTCGAGCAGGCGCGCGAACAATTGCGGCGCACGCCGAAGGCGTTGCCGACGCTATGGATCAATCCCGAGGTGAAGGATCTCTTTGCCTTCCGCTTCGAGGATTTCCGGCTCGAGAACTATTTCGCCGACGCGACGATCAAGGCGCCGATCGCGGTCTAGGCGGCATATCTAACTGTCCATATCGAAATTGCCTACTGCCGCTAGGCCCTCGGCGTTGTCCGCATCCATCTTGATCGACCGACGTCGACCATGACGCCCAATGCCTGGTCCGCGGCATAGGCGTGTCTGCCTTTTGCGGCGGGCACTGACTTCGTGCGATGTCTCCTTCGGCCTCGATACCGCTGTATGCAACGAAGATTATCGCAGGCCAAGAAAACCTCGGCTCAGAATGCCGTCGCCCGGTAAAGAGCCTTTCCTTGTTATGTTCACATGGATATATCGATGGACGGGCTTCGGGCCGGTCCAAGACGAGGAGAGTTTCATGCTGGCGCGCAAAGGTTCGACGACGATTGCTATCGCGGGTTTTGTGGCGATGCTGATGGCCGCGGTGCCGGCGGCCCGTGCCGAAGACAAGGTGGTCGTGTTTGCCGCGGCGAGCCTCAAGGACGGGCTCGACGCCGTCAACAGGGCCTGCGAGGCCGACGTCGGCGAGGCTGCAACCATTTCCTACGCGGCGAGCTCGGCGCTGGCCAAGCAGATCGAGGGCGGCGCGCCGGCAGACGTGTTCATCTCAGCCGACCTCGATTGGATGAAGTATCTCTCCGACAAGAAACTGACCAAGCCCGGCACGGAGGTGAAATTGCTTGGCAACCAGATCGTGCTGATTGCGCCGCAGGATTCCAAGGTTGAAACCAGGATCGAAAAGGGTTTCGATCTTGCTGGGCTCGTCGGCGACGGCAAACTTGCCATGGGCGATTTCAAGGCGGTGCCGGCAGGCAAATACGGCAAGGCGGCGCTCGAATCGCTCGGTGTCTGGTCTTCCGTCGAAGGCAAGGTGGCGCAGGCCGAGAATGTGCGCGCCGCCCTAAAACTGGTGTCGACCGGCGAGGCTGCACTCGGCATCGTCTATGCCACGGACGCGCATGCGGAGCCCGGCGTGAGAGTGATCGGCACTTTCCCCGCGGATTCCCATCCGCCGATCATCTATCCGGTTGCCCAGCTTGCGGATTCGAAGGGCAAGGATACCCCGGCATTCCTGAAATGCCTGCAATCCGCCAAGGCTGGCGAACTCTTCAAGGCGCAAGGTTTTACAATCCTCGCGCCGAGCAACTGACGAACCGCCCTGAGCATGAGCTGGCTGCTGGATCTCGCTCCCGACGAATGGAATGCGGTCCGGCTGTCGATCAAGGTGGCGACCGTGGCGATGATTGCCAGCCTGCCGCCGGGCATACTGATCGCCCTTGTGCTCGCCCGCGGCCAATTCTGGGGCAAGACGCTGCTCAACGGGCTGGTGCATCTGCCGCTGATCCTGCCGCCGGTGGTGACAGGCTACTTGCTGCTTCTGACTTTCGGCAAGCGCGGTCCCGCCGGGGCTTTTCTGGCCGAGCATTTCGGCATCGTTTTTTCCTTTCGCTGGACGGGCGCCGCGCTCGCCTGCGGCGTGATGGGTTTTCCGCTGATGGTGCGGGCGATCCGGCTGTCGATCGAGGCGGTCGATCGTAAAATCGAGACGGCCGCCGGCACGCTCGGCGCCAATCCGCTATGGGTATTCGGCACGATCACGATGCCGCTGATCCTGCCCGGCCTGATCGCTGGTGCGATCCTCTCCTTCGCCAAGGCGATGGGCGAATTCGGCGCGACGATCACCTTCGTCTCCAACATCCCGAACGAGACGCAGACGCTGCCATCGGCGATCTACACTTTCACGCAGGTTCCCGGCGGCGACGCCGGCGCGCTCAGGCTGACGCTGATCTCGATCGTCATCTCGATGGCGGCACTTGTGGCCTCGGAAGTGCTGGCGCGGCGCATCGGCCGGCGGATGGACATCGAATGACGATTCAGGTCGACATCAGCCACCGGCTTGGCGATTTCGCCGTCAATGCCCGCTTCGAGAGCGCCGGGCGGCTGACTGCGCTGTTTGGGCCATCCGGCTCCGGAAAGACGACGCTGATCAATTTGATTGCCGGGCTGATCCGCCCCGACAGAGGCCGCATCGCGGTTGAGAGCCGTGTGCTGGTCGATAGCGGTGCCGGCCTGTTCGTGCCGAAGCACAAGCGGCGGATCGGCATGGTGTTCCAGGATGCGCGGCTGTTTCCGCATATGAGCGTGGCGAGCAATCTGCGCTACGGCCGCTGGTTCACGCCGGCGGCTGAGCGCTACGCGGATATCGATGGCGTGGTCGAACTGCTCGGCATCGGTCATTTGCTTGACCGGCGCCCGGCAAAACTCTCCGGTGGCGAGAAGCAGCGCGTGGCAATCGGCCGGGCGCTGCTTGCCAGCCCGAAATTGCTGCTGATGGACGAGCCGTTGGCGTCGCTCGACGAGGCGCGCAAGGCCGAGATCTTGCCTTACATCGAGCGGCTGCGCGACGAGACGAAAATCCCGATCGTCTATGTCAGCCACTCGATAGCCGAAGTGGCGCGGCTGGCGAGCGACGTTGTGGTACTGATGCAAGGCAAGGTCGCTGCTTCCGGTCCGACCGGCGCGATCATGCAGCGTCTCGATCTATTGCCGGCCGAAGAGCGCGGCGAGGGCGGTGCCATGCTGGATGCCGCGGTTCTGCGCCACGACGAAGTCTTTGGCATGACAGTGCTAGGCTCATTGGCGGGCGAGATCCGTGTGCCGCTTCTAGCAGCGCCGGTCGGTGCGCCGGTGCGCGTTCGCATTCGTGCCCGCGACGTGATGATCGCCACCGAGCAGCCGGTTGGCCTCAGCGCGCTCAACATATTGCCGGGCGCGATCGTGGCGATAGAGCCGGGCGAGGGGCCTACGGTCGAGGTCGGCATCGACTGCAATGGCGCAACCGTGCTTGCCCGCATCACCGAACAGTCGCGGCAGACGCTAGGGCTTCGGCTCGGTCGAAAGGTCTTCGCGGTGGTCAAGACGGTGAGCTTCGACCGGGCGAACACCGGCGCCGGCCTGCCGGCCGAGGCGCATGGGTGAACGGCGGATGATTGTCGCTATATCGTTTTGGAATAGCGGTATCGCTGGAGAACTTGTAGAATGGCGTGACCGCGGAGGAGCAAAATGCCGTCGCTGAGCTTGCGCATAAATCTCGATCCGGATGGCCGCATCGGGCCGGGCAAGATCGAGCTTCTGGAACAGATCGCCGCCTTCGGCTCGATCTCGGCCGCGGCGCGCGGCATGGAGATGTCCTACAAGCACGCCTGGGATCTGGTCGAGGACATGAACCGGGTGTTCGGCAAACCGCTGGTCGCGGCACAGACCGGTGGGAAAAAGGGTGGCGGCGCTCAGTTGACCTCGGTCGGGCTTGCGGTGGTCAGCCGGTTCCGCGCCATCGAGCGGGCTGCGTCTTCAGCTGCGGCAGCGCATATGGAGGCGCTGCAGGCAGAAATCGATGCTGCGTAAAGGCCGGGGAATTTGTGCCTACCGCGCGTAATCCGCTATTGCTCGTCGGGTTCGCCGGGCTTGCGCAGCAGATAAGTGTCCATGATCCAGCCTTTTTTTCGGCGGGCCTCCTCACGGGTGCTGACGATCTCGTCGCCGACGTCGCCAATCCGGCCCGAGACAACGATCTCGTCGGGCGTGCCGAGGTAGGCGCCCCAGTGGACGCTAACATCCTTGTCGGCCAGCGTGTTGAAGGCGCATTTGCCGTCCAGCATGACGATGGTGCTGCCGGCGTTTTCGGGCAAACCTTCCTCGGCGAGCCGGCGGCCGGTGGTGATCAAAATAGCGTCGCCGATGCGGTTCAGTGCGATTTTGTGGCTGGCGGCGAGTGCCTGGATGGCGGTGATGCCGGGGATGACGTCCAGTTCGAACCCGACATTGCCTCTGAGGCGCACGCGCTCCAGGATGCGCAGCGCGCTGTCGTACAGCGAAGGATCGCCCCAGATCAGGAAGGCGCCGCAGCCGTCTTCGGAAAGTTCGCCGCGGATCAGGCCTTCATAGATCGCGGCGATCGCCTCGTGCCATTCGTCGACGGTCGAGCGATAGGACGGCGCCGGCTCGGCGCGCACCGGCACGTCGAATTCGACGCGGCGCGAGTTCGGATTGGTGACGAAGCGGTCGCAGATCTGGCGGCGCAATTCGGCGAGATCGTTCTTCTTCGCGCCCTTGTCGGGAATGAACAGCACGTCGGCCCGGTTGAGGCCGTTTATGGCCTGCACGGTCATATGATCGGGATTGCCGGCGCCGATGCCGATGACGAGAAGCTTGCGCATGGGCGAACTCCTGCCCGATCGGGATCGGCGTGTCTAGAGCGGGACGCATTCAAATTGAACCGTGCATCCCGCTCTATCTATTTGTTTTGGCCGCATTTCTGCGACGCCAAGTGTTCCACTTGGCTGCAAAATGCTCTAGGCCGACACGGCATGCCGGCAGCGCCGGCATATGTGCTGAAAGGCTTTGAAACGCCACATTGAACAGCTAGGGTCACGTTGGCATTCTCGCCGGGGGAGTTTCCATGTTCCGTTACGTCCTGACCGCAGCGCTGGCGCTCTCGGCTACGCCCGCACTCGCCAATGATTCGGTCGCCGAACTCGGCACCGGTGGGCTGATACTGTCGCGCAGTGATGCGGTGGCGATGGAAAGCGAGGATCTCTACATCGCGCCGGAAAAAGTGACGGTCGACTACATTTTCCGCAACAACACCGACAAGGATGTCGATGCGATCGTCGCGTTTCCGATGCCCGACATCGAGGGCGATCCCGAAGAGATGCCGGCGATTCCCGAGGCGCAGAGCGACAATTTCCTCGGCTTCGAAGTGACGATCGACGGGGTGCCGGCAAAGCCGCAGCTCGAGCAGAAGGTGTTCGCGCTCGGCATCGACGTCGGCGCCGATCTGAAGGCGCAGGGGGTGCCGTTCTATCCATTCGGCGATGCAGCCAAGGCGGCACTGGAAAAGCTGCCGCAGGCGGTCGCCGACGACTGGGTCAACCGCGGCATCATCATCGAGGACACTGCCGATGACGGTTCGGGCATGAAGACCGTCTATACGCCGTTCTGGCAATTGCGCTCGACCTATTGGTGGCGCTCGACCTTTCCGGCCAACAAGGCGGTGCATGTCTCGCATCGTTACAAGCCGAGTGTCGGCGGCACCTCGTCGGTCAGCTTCTTCTATGACGGCCAGTTCCAGGGTCAGTATGCCGCCTACAAGACCCGCTACTGCATGGATGGCACGTTCGAGAACGCCGTGCGCAAGGCAGCCAAGGACGATCCCGACGGCTACCCCAAATATTTCGAGAACCGCATCGCCTATATCCTGACCACGGGCGGCAACTGGGCGTCGGGAAACATCGGCACGTTCAAGCTGACCGTCGACAAGGGCGATCCGAAGAACCTGGTCTCGTTTTGCGGCGAAAACGTCAGGAAGGTCGGGCCGACGACGTTCGAGATGAAGGCGCAGAACTTCCACCCCGAGCACGACATTGACATATTGCTGCTGGAGCCATCCGATGGCGGGAACGGCGGCTGATGGACCTCGCGATCTATGTCGCCATCGCCGAGAATGGCGTGATCGGACGCGATGGCGGGTTGCCGTGGCGGCTTTCCACCGATCTCAAGCGGTTCAAGGCCGATACGATGGGCAAGCCCATCATCATGGGCCGCAAGACCTATGAAGGCATCGGCCGGCCATTGCCGGGCAGGCTCAACATCGTGGTGACGCGGGACAAGGCATGGCGGGCCGAGGGTGTCGAAGTCGCGCACTCGCTCGAAGACGCGATCAGGCTGGCGAATGTGCGCGGGCGCTGCATGGCCGGTGCCGACGAGATCTGCGTCATCGGCGGCGGCGAGATATACGCTCAGGCGCTGCCGCTGGCCGATCGGCTGCACGTCACGCATGTGCTGGCACCGGTCGACGGCGACGCCCATTTCCCGCCGATCGACCCGGCGCTATGGCGGGTGGTCCGCTCGCAAGAGGTGGAGGCTGGTGAAAAGGACAGCCATCCGACACGCTATTCGGTTTACGAGCGGCGCCGCGACGTGCATTGAAGACGACAAAGGGTCGCGACGGGTCTAAATGAGCCCTAGACGGACAGTGCCGGCAGCCGATCGCGTTGAAAGCGTGCCGTCGCATACCTATAGAAGAATAATATTGGATTTTGCGCCGCTGAAGCGGCGCTTGAGGGAATTCCAAGCGAAAGGACATTCATGCCCTGGAACGACAAGAGCGGCGGCGGCGGCCCGTGGGGCGGCGGCAACAACCAGGGACCTTGGGGTCAGGGACCCAAGGGACCCAGCGGCCCGCAGGGTTCGCCTCCCGATCTCGAGGATATCATCCGGCGCGGCCAGGACAGGTTGCGGCGTGCGCTGCCGGGCGGCGGAGGTGCGAGCCCGGCCGTGTTCGGGCTGATTGCGGCGGCGCTGGTCGTGCTGTGGGCGTTCAAGGCGGTCTACACCGTGCAGCCCGACGAAGTTGCGGTGGAGCTCAGGTTCGGCAAGCCGAAGGCGGAGCTCTCGCAGCCCGGGCTGCATTTCCATTGGTGGCCCATCGAAACGGTAGAGACCGCCAACATCGCCGAGCAGCTCGTCGATATCGGCGGCGGCAATACCAGCGGCAACGGCCTGATGCTTTCCGGCGACCAGAACATCGTCAACGTGCAATTCTCCGTGGCCTACCAAGTTTCCGATCCGAGGGCCTATCTGTTCGACGTGTCCGATCCGGCCGGCATGCTGCGGCAGGTGGCCGAAAGCGCGATGCGCGAAGCGGTCGGCCGGCGCCCGGCGCAGGACATTTTCCGCGACGACCGGCAAGGCATTGCGGCGTCGGTGCGTGAGATCATCCAGACGACGCTGGACGGCTACAAGGCCGGCCTCAACGTCAACGCCATTTCGATCGAGGACGCTGCGCCGCCGCGCGAAGTTGCAGATGCCTTCGACGAGGTGCAGCGAGCCGAGCAGGACGAGGACAAGTTCGTCGAGCAGGCCAATCAGTATTCCAACCAGAAGCTCGGCCAGGCGCGCGGTGCGGCCGCCCAGATCCGCGAGGACGCGGCCGCCTACAAGAACAGGGTCGTGCAGGAGGCCGAAGGCGAGGCGCAGCGCTTCATCTCGGTCTATGACGAATATGCCAAGGCGCCGGAGGTGACGCGCAAGCGACTTTATCTGGAAACGATGGAGAGGGTGCTGAAGGATTCGAGCAAGGTCATCGTCGAGCAAGGCAATGGGCAAGGGGTCGTTCCCTATCTGCCGCTGCCCGCATTGCAGCAGAAGGCGCCGGCACCGGCCACCGGAGGAAACCAGTGATGGCCAACCGTCTTCCCGTCATTGCGGTCATAGCCGCGGTCATCCTGTTCCTGCTCTATTCGTCGGTGTTCGTCGTCAATGCGCGCCAGCAGGCGCTGGTGCTCAGGTTCGGCGAGATCGTCGACGTCAAGACCCAGCCCGGCATCTATTTCAAGGCGCCATTCTCCTTCTTCGATGCCGACACCGTGCAGCTGATCGAAAACAGGGTGCTGCGCTTTGACCTCGACAACATCCGCGTCCAGGTTTCGGGCGGCAAGTTCTATGAGGTCGACGCCTTCATCGCCTATCGTATTTCGGATCCGCGTGTGTTCCGCGCCGCGGTCTCCGGCCAGATCGAACTGGCCGAGGCCCGGCTGAGGACGCGTCTCGACGCCGCCTTGCGCCGCGTCTACGGCCTGCGCGACTTCGAGGCGGCGCTCTCGGAAGAGCGCGCCGTGATGATGCGCGAGGTGCGCGATCAGCTGAGGCCCGATGCCACCTCGCTTGGCCTGCAGATCGAGGATGTCCGCATCCGCCGCACCGATCTGACAGCCGAGGTCTCGCAACAGACTTTCGACCGCATGAAGGCCGAACGTCTCGCGGAAGCCGAGCGGCTGAGGGCGCGAGGCAATGAGGCGGCGCAGCGCATCAAGGCTCGCGCCGACCGCGAAGTGGTGGAGATCGTCGCCGAAGCGCAGAAAGAGTCTGAAATCCTGCGTGGTGAAGGTGAAGCCCAGCGCAGCGCGACGTTTGCCGGGGCCTATCAGCGCGATCCGGCCTTCTTCGATTTCTATCGGTCGATGAATGCCTATGGCACGGCGCTGAACAGCGCCGGAACGACGATGGTGCTGTCGCCGAATTCCGAGTTCTTCCGCTTCTTCCGCGACCCGAACAGCAAGGAAACGCCTGCGGCACCGGCGGTACCACCGTCAGCACCTGCCGCTCCCGCACCGGCGGCGCAGCCAAGCACCGGCCAGTAGGGCCGGTGCAGGGATAGCCGGCGTAACGGAGGATTTATCCTCTGGCGGTAGCCATAGCCGCAAACGTGCCGTATTTCTTGCCAACATGACGCGACGCGGCATTTTGCCGAAGCGCTTTTTTTCAGAACACCCGGAGGCCTTTTCGATGACATCCACCACCCTTCTGCGTGCAGCGAGGCGGACGTTCATCGCCGGGGCCGCAGCGCTTCTGGTCGGCGCCGTTGCCGTTCCGTCGTTCGTGACGCCGACGGTGGCAGCCGACGGGCCGCCCTCGGTTGCCGATCTCGCCGCCGGCCTGCTCGGCGCAGTGGTCAACATCTCGACTTCGCAGACGGTGAAGGGCACGGAGGGTCCGGGCGCGGTGCCAATGCCGCAGCTTCCAGAAGGCTCGCCCTTCCAGGACTTCTTCGACGATTTCTTCAAGAACCGTGGCGGCGACAAGGGCGGCGGCGCGCAAAAGGTGCAGTCGCTGGGCTCCGGCTTCGTGGTCGACGCCGAGCAGGGCATCGTGGTGACCAACAACCACGTCATCGCCGATGCCGACGATATCGAGGTGAATTTCTCCGACGGCGTGACGCTCAAGGCGACGCTGGTCGGCACCGACACCAAGACCGATGTCGCGGTGCTGAAGGTCGATCCGAAGGGACACAAGCTGACGGCGGTGAAATTCGGCGATTCCAACACGATGCGCGTCGGCGACTGGGTGATGGCGATCGGCAATCCGTTCGGCCTCGGCGGCACGGTGACGGTCGGCATCGTCTCGGCGCGCAATCGCGACATCAATTCCGGCCCCTATGACGACTTCATCCAGACCGATGCCGCGATCAACCGAGGCAATTCCGGCGGACCGCTGTTCGACAGCAGCGGCGAGGTCATCGGCATCAAC
>NZ_JAMYSE010000075.1:0-30861 GCF_040321795.1 Mesorhizobium sp. M0244
CGAATGGCTGCATCAACAGGCCGGACAGAAGACTGCACCCGACCAACGCGCCATAATGTCGAATTACCTCTTGCATCGCGGGAGCCATCCACAGAAGACATCTGAATGCGGCATCGCGCTGGACGCGTTGCGCCAGAAGCGGACATCGGGTCCGCAGTCTGGACCGGGAACTCGCACCGGCACCGTAGTCTCACCGCCCCAGACTTCCGAGCGTGGCCCGCTGCTTATTGTCCCGTGTCTTGTCGGGATCTTCGATCACGTCAACCGACTGGATATATTCGGCAATATACTCCGGCGACAGGCCGTGTTCCCTGCCATCTCCAAGGACAAAGTCCTTGTACCAGCCATAGGGTTTGAGGCTATCATCGATGTAGTCGGGGTGGCGAGATAGGTAAAGAACCTTTCGCCTGCGACCTTTGTCGTTAATAACCGTGACAGTCCGCGTGCTCGTAGCCGCTTCCGATGCCTTCGGCCTCAATTGGCACTGGTTGCGCCGGTGAACCCGCATTGCTTCTGTTCCATATCGATCTGCTTCGTGATGCGGATGGCGTTCTGCGCGTAAGCCTCCGTCACAGAGCCGCTATTCACGGTCTTGTCCTTCAGCGGACTGACGGCTGCGCAGAGGTGGAAAACATGCGGCTCCGCAGACTTCGCGGCGCTGTTTTCCGGCGCGATCCAGTAGACGACATCCAGACCGTTGGGGTGACTCGCGTCCTTCGTCGCCGCCGCCACCGCGGCAGTGTCCGTGGCGATCTGCTGCGCCTGGGCGGCGACGTCGGGCGAACAGGCGGTGGTGGGCTGCCCCGACTTGATCTGGGTCGCGCACGCGTTCATGTCCTGGGTGTACTGCTCGACCGACGGGGGTTTGAAGCTGACCCCCATTACCGTGGCGAGCACGGCCAGCGCAGCGCCGACGCCACCGGCAACCTTCTTGGTCTGCGGATCCATGTTCTTGTCGGTGAGAATCAGGAAGATCAGCGGGAGGAAGGCGATCAGCGTGATGATCGCGCCGAGCTGGTTTTGGAAGAAGAACCTTCCTGTGTCGGATGCGCGGGCCGGATCGTGCCGATTGGCAGCCTTCCATAGCAAGTTGCCGGCGATTGCGAAAATCGCGATCCCGACCAGAATGCCGATCAGCAGCGGCAGGTTTCCGTGGTCGAACTTGTTCTGGCGAAACAGAATAATCCCGTAGATCTCGCCGCCTATGGCGATGAGCCACGCCAGCGCGGCGAAAAGTCGAAGGCGCGTCGCGGAAGACTTCTGACCCTGCGTCGCTTGCCAATCCTTGGTAACGTCTGGCTTGTTGTCGGTCATGACCAGCTCTCCTAATATCGAACGTCTTCGTCACCTGACTTAGGGACGCGGTGAAATGCGAGCGCAACAGCGGGCTACATCCCCATCCATATTGCGCCGAAGTGAATGCGTCCATCCCCCACGGGAACAGGCGCCAATACGTGCGAGGGCTTCGTTCTCTCTTGGCGATTCGGCAGAGGGCGCAGTGGTCACATGACTCGTCGAATGGCAACATCCCACGGCCTTCGGCAGACATCCAAACTGGGCGGCGGCGCCGCCCGCCGCGGCACCCGTCCGTCGTCCCCAACATTTCAATGGCAGCATAGCAGGGCGGCGGCGCGAAGCCACAAGCCCCGCACTTGCGACATATCACCCCTCGAAAAGCCGCGGCTGCATGCTAAGAGACTCAAAACACCAAACGGACTGAACTGAGGAGGCGGCCGTCATGACAGGCGAAAGCAAGAAGGCGGCGCGATCCGACCTCGACGAAGCGGCGCTTTATTTCCACAAGCATCCCCGGCCTGGAAAGCTTGAGATCCAGGCGACGAAGCCGCTCGGCAACCAGCGCGACCTGGCGCTTGCCTATTCGCCCGGCGTCGCCGCCCCCTGCCTCGAAATCCGCGACGATCCGGCGACCGCCGCCGACTATACGGCGCGGGCCAATCTGGTTGGCGTCGTCACCAACGGTTCGGCGGTGCTCGGCCTCGGCAATATCGGTCCGCTCGCCTCCAAGCCGGTGATGGAGGGCAAGGCGGTGCTGTTCAAGAAATTTGCCGGCATCGATGTCTTCGACATTGAGATCGACGCACCGGGCATCGAGCGCATGGTCGAGACGATCTCGGCGCTGGAGCCGACCTTCGGCGGCATCAACCTCGAGGACATCAAGGCGCCCGAATGCTTCGAGGTCGAGGAGCAGTTGAAAGCCCGCATGGGCATACCGGTCTTCCACGACGACCAGCACGGCACCGCCATCATCGTCGCCGCCGCCGTGCTCAACGGGCTGGAATTCGCCGGCAAGTCTATCTCGGACATCAAGATCGTCACGTCGGGCGCCGGCGCCGCGGCGCTTGCCTGTCTCAACCTTCTGGTCTCGCTCGGCGCGCGCGTCGAAAACATCTGGGTCACCGACCGGTTCGGCGTCGCCCATAAGGGCCGTGTCGAGGAGATGGACCGCTGGAAAGATCCCTATGTGAAGGACACCGAGGCGCGCGCGCTGGCCGACGTTCTGCCCGGCGCCGACGTATTTCTCGGCCTCTCGGCCGCCGGCGTGCTGAAGCCGGAATTGCTGCACCACATGGCACCAAAACCGCTGATCCTGGCGCTGGCCAATCCCAATCCCGAGATCATGCCGGAAGCGGCACGGGCGGCGCGACCCGACGCGATGATCTGCACCGGCCGCTCCGATTTCCCCAATCAAGTCAATAACGTACTCTGTTTTCCTTACATCTTCCGTGGCGCGCTGGATTGCGGCGCAAGCGCCATCAACGAAGAGATGAAAATGGCCGCCGTGCGGGCGATTGCAGCGCTTGCCCGCGAAGAGCCGTCCGACGTTGCCGCGCGCGCCTATTCCGGCGAGACGCCGATCTTCGGTCCGGAGTTCCTGATCCCCTCGCCTTTTGATCCGCGGCTGATTCTGCGCATTGCCCCTGCCGTTGCCAAGGCAGCCTGCGAGACTGGCGTCGCGACCCGGCCGATCACCGATTTCGCCGCCTATATCGACAAGCTGAACCGCTTCGTCTTCCGCTCCGGCCTGGTCATGAAGCCAGTGTTCTCGATGGCTAAGGCGTCGGGCGCCAAGCGCGTCATCTATGCCGACGGCGAGGACGAGCGCGTGCTTCGCGCCGCGCAGGTCGTGCTCGAGGAAGGCATTGCCGAACCGATCCTGATCGGCCGCCCGCACGTCATCGAGGTGCGGCTGAAGCGCTATGGGCTGCGCATCAAGCCGGGCGTCGATTTCGGCCTGATCAACCCGGAAGACGATCCGCGTTACCGTCACTACGTCGACCTCCTGATCGAGCTTGCCGGCCGGCGCGGCGTGACCACGGAAGCGGCGCGCACCATGGTGCGCACCGACAATACGGTGATCGCCGCCCTTGCCCTGAAGCGCGGCGACGCCGATGCCATGGTCTGCGGCCTCGAGGGCCGTTTCGAGCGCCATTTGCGCAACGTCACACTGATCATCGGGCCGCGCGCCGGCATCAAGGATCGCGACCTGTCGACGCTTTCCATGCTGATCTCGCAGCGCGGCATCATTTTCCTCACCGATACCCATGTCTCCGTCGATCCGACCGCCGAGGAGATTGCGGAGATGACCGTTCTGGCGGCCGAGGAGATTCAGCGTTTTGGCATCGAGCCCAAGGCAGCCCTGCTTTCGCATTCGGATTTCGGCTCCCGCGATTCGCCAAGCGCCATGAAGATGCGGCAGGCAGCAGCGATCCTGGCGCGCATCGCGCCCGACCTGCAATGCGACGGCGAGATGCATGCCGACTCGGCACTGTCGGAGCAGCTGCGCCAACGCGTCTATCCGCATTCGCGGCTGAAAGGCGAAGCCAATCTGCTGGTGTTTCCCAATCTTGATTCGGCGAACATCACGCTGACCGCGCTGCGCACGATGATGGACGCGCTGCATGTCGGCCCGATCCTGCTCGGCACCGACAGCCCGGCGCACATATTGACGCCGTCGGTCACCTCGCGCGGCGTCGTCAACATGACGGCACTGGCCGTGGTCGAAGCCGCGCACAAGGCGCAAGCCATCGTCGATCTGGGCTAGCCGCGGGCTTTCTCAGACTGGCTTGAACCGGAAATGCCCTGTCTGCCTGAAGGCAAACAAAGTGTCCTCTTCCCTGGCGCCGCGGCCGATATTGTGAATGACCAGCATCCTTGTCGATACCAAAGTGGAGCGATTGGACGACACGATGGCAATATGTGACAGATTGCCGGGGAGCATCTGGGTGACGAGATCCCCTGGTCGATAGTCGGCGGGGTCTTGGCTGACGGGCAAGGCAGCGCCTCGCCGCCCGAAATAGATCGCAAGGTTGGGCACACGGCGGTGGTCGATGTTGCGGTCGGGCGCTTTCAAGCCCCAAGCCTTTGGATAAGCGGCAAAATTGGCCCGCATATCCTCATGGACCAATTCTTGCAGATCGAGATCGAAAGCGCGGCGATAAGCGCGGATCACGACATCCGTGCACACACCTCGCTCGGGCTCAACATCCCCGCCCGGATAGGCCAGGCGTGTATAGGTCGGATCGTAGACGGTGGTGACGCCGATCTGCTCACGGGCGGCTTCGACCAATTTGGTGCCCCAATCCGGCGTGATGGGCTTTTCCTGCGCCGTGGCAACCGGCATCGCCAGGCACAAAAGCCAAATTGCAGTGCGGCTCGACGGGTAATCGCGGCCATGCCAAGCCTCCGGGCATTGCTGAATCCAGGCATTCTTCTGGGCGAATACGCCTTTTTCGTGCAACGCCAGGATGTCGCGGTCGTGGCTCCGTCCCAATATGTCGTGCGGCGTGGTCAATATGACAGCACTGGTCGTGGTCGAAGCCGCGCACAAGGCGCAAGCCATCGCCGATTTGGGCTGAAGCCGGAATCGGCGGTATGCTAAACAAACGGTTAACCGCAAGCGCGGTAGCTTTCTGAACGACAGGCAGTCGGAGTTCCGGAGGGATGACGGGCGCAAGTTGGAAGCTGACGCGGGCCGCTGCGCTGCTCGGCGCCGTGGTGCTGTCCGGCATTGCCGTCACTCAGGCGCAGGCCGCTTCGCGCCTCTGCCGCCAGCTTGAAGCCGATCTTGCCGCCGCTTCTCGGGGTGGCGGCGGCAAGCCGGCCCTGCTCCGGAAATATGACGACGCGATCGTGCGGCAGCGTCATCAGATTTCAAAGTCCGTCGGCCAATCCAGCAGCGCCGGCTGCGGCTTTTCGCTATCTCGCCGCAACGCCAACGTATGCGCAGCACTCGACGCTACCATCGATCGCATGGCTGCCAATCTCGACAGTTTGCAGGCCAAGCGCGCCGAGCTTGCCGGCGGTGGTTCGCGACGCGATCGCGCGCGCATATTGGCCTCGCTTGACGCCAATGGCTGCCGCGATGATGCGGCGCCGCCGACGCTCGCACCGGTCCGCGAAGCCAGCGGTGAAAACGGCAACCGAACCCTGCTCGACCAGCTTTTGGGCAGTGATGCAAGTGAACCCGGTGCGCCCGACCAGCTTGAAGAGCCCAATCAGCCGCGCAACATCCGCACCGTGCTCAACAACGCCGGCGAGTTGGGCCAGCCCCGAGGCGAATTCCGCACCATGTGCGTGCGCACCTGCGACGGCTATTTCTTTCCGATGTCGAATGCCGCTTCGCTGGGCGATTTCGAGCGCGACCAGAAGAATTGCGAATCGAGCTGCCCCGGCACCGAGATGCAGGTCTTCTACACGCGCGGCATGAGCGGCGATTCGGCGTCCATGACGTCTTCGGTGACCGGCAGGCCCTATGGCGAACTGCCGACGGCCTATCTCTACAAGCAGTCGGACATGCCGCAGCCGCCGGCCTGCGGCTGTAACGCCGGGCAGAATTTCGAGATCATCGCGGGCAACCCGCCAACCGCGGAACAATCCGAGGCGAACGTGGAGACCACTCCGTTTATTCCGCTGCCGGTTGCCAGGCCTGATCCGGGCGCCGACCCGGAGACCTTGGCCAACACGGAAGGCGGCCTCGACCGTGAGGCGATCAGACGCCTTGCCGTCAAACCCGTGCCCTCGCCGACGTCCCTGGTGCCGCCGGAACAACGCAAGGTCAGGGTCGTCGGGCCAACGTTCCTTCCCGGCCCAGCAACGGCAACAGATCTGCAAGCTCCGGACCCGAAGACTGTCCCGTAAGCGCCAGCCTGAGCGGCATAAACAGCGCCTTGCCCTTACGGCCGCTCGCCTCGCGGATCTTGCCGGTCCAATCCTTCCAGACGGTGCCGTTCCAAGGCTCTTCCGGCAGCAGCTCGAACGCCTGGCGAAGAAAGTCGCGGTCGTCGTCGGAAAACTCCGCCGGCTCCTGTGGGCCGTCGCGAAGCGTACGCCACCAGATCGCCGCATCGGCCAGCCTGTCGAGATTGCCGCGCACCGCCAGCCAGAAAGGTTCGGCCTGTTCGCCGGAGATGCCAAGCACGATCAGCCGGTCGCGTGCCTCGGAGAACGGCATATGGTGCAGCAGCGTGCGGTTGAGCACGAAGAGTTCGTCCGGCTCGAATTTGGCGGCGGATTTCGATGTTGCCGCCGGATCGAAGCGCTCGGCAAGTTCGGCCATCGTCGGCACCGCCACGACATTTTCCGAGGTACCGACGAGCACGGCCAGCGAAGCAACCGCCATTGGCTCGATGCCGCTTTCACGCAGGCTCTGGATGGACAGTGCGCCGGTGCGCTTTGAAAGCCCCTCGCCTGATGCCGTTGTCAGAAGATTATGGTGACCGAACACCGGCGGCTCGGCGCCGAGCGCCCGGAACAAGGCTACCTGGACGCCGGTATTGGTGACGTGGTCGTCGCCGCGAATGACATGGCTGACACCCATCTCGATGTCGTCGACCACCGAAGGCAGTGTGTAGAGGTAGGTGCCGTCCTCGCGCCGTAGAACCGGGTCCGAAAGCGAGGCGAGGTCGACGGTTTCCTCGCCGCGCACCAGATCGTTCCAGTGGATTTCGGTGCGCTCCGGCTGCAGCGGATCGCTGGTGAAGTTGGGCAGCAGAAAGCGCCAGTGCGGCCGACGGCCGTCGGCCTCATATTCCGCAACCTGCTCAGGTGTCAGCGTCAGCGCCTCGCGGCCATAGACTGGCGGTAGGCCGCGTGTGCGGCGCACCTTGCGCCTTAGATCGAGTTCTTCCGGCGTCTCATAGCAGGCATAGACGAGGCGCGCCTCCTTCAGCCTCTCCAGTGCGGCATCGTAGATTTCGACCCGCCGCGACTGGTACTCCGTGGCATCCGGAAAGATGCCCAGCCAATGCAGGTCATAAAGGATGGCGTCGGAAAATTCCTGCGTCGAACGGGCAACGTCGGTGTCGTCGAAGCGCTGGATGACGCGGCCCTTGTTCTTGATGGCAAACAGCCAGTTGAACAGAGCGGTGCGCGCATTGCCGATATGGATGCGGCCGGTCGGTGACGGGGCGAAACGGACGGTAACTGTCATGAGCGGGGCGTACCGGATGGTTTTGCTGTTGACAAGACGCGCCCCCGCGCTCGGCGGCAGACATAGAACATGACGAAGGCGATGAAAAGGCTGCAGCGCCGCGCATCCATTAAGACGCGCGGCGCCGCAACCCGTCAGATCACCAGGCCTTTGGTCAGCTCAAGCGCCTGGCGTTCGAACAGCCGGCGGTAGATGCCGCCTTGCAGCCGGATCAGCTGGTCATGCGAACCCTCCTCGACGATGCGGCCGCGATCGAACACCAAAAGCCTGTCCAGCGCCCGCACCGTCGACAGCCGGTGGGCGATGACCAGCGTCGTGCGGCCGACCATCAAGCGCTCCATCGCCTGCTGGATCAGCACCTCCGATTCCGAATCGAGGCTCGATGTCGCCTCGTCCAGGATCAGGATGCGCGCATCGGCGAGGAACGCGCGTGCGATTGCAACGCGCTGACGCTCACCACCTGACAGCTTTACGCCACGCTCGCCGACCAGCGTGCCATAGCCTTTCGGCAAATTGGCGATGAAGTCGTGCGCGCTGGCAAGCCGTGCTGCATGCTCGATCTCGGCCTGCGTGGCGCTCGGCCGGGCATAGGCGATGTTTTCGGCTAGCGACCGGTGGAACAGGATGGGCTCCTGCTGGACGATTGCGATTTGCGCGCGCAGCGACGCCTGCGCCACATTGGCAATGTCCTGGCCGTCGATCAGAATATTTCCCGCAGTCACGTCATAGAGGCGCTGGATCAGCTTGACGAAGGTCGTCTTGCCGGAGCCCGAATGGCCAACCAGCCCAACGCGTTCGCCCGGCGCGATATCCACCGAGAAATCGCGGTAGAGCGGCAGGCGGTGGCTGCCATAGTGGAACGTGACATTGTCGAAGGTGATACGGCCATCGGTGATCCGGATCGGTATAGCGCCGGGCTGATCTTCGATGCCGAGCGGTTCGGACTGGAAATCGACCAGTTCCTCCATGTCGTTGATCGACCGCTGCAGATTGCGGATATGCGTGCCGATGTCGCGCAGATAGCCTTGCAGCACGAAGAATGAGGTCAGCACGAAAGCGACGTCGCCGGCACTCGCCTGCCCCCACGACCACAAAAGCAGAGAGAACCCGATGACCGCTGCCCTCAAAAGCAGCAGCATCGTGCCTTGCGTAGTGCCGTTGAGGGTGCCGCGCATCCAAGTGCGCCGGGTGCGGGCGCGCCATTTGGCGACAACCTCGGCAAGCCGCGCCTCCTCGCGCTCCTCGGCACCAAAGCCCTTGACCACGGCGTTGCAGCTCACCGCATCGGCCAGCGACCCGCCAAGCCGCGTATCCCACGCATTGGCAAGCCTTGCCGCGGGCGCGACATAGCCAAGCGACAGCATCGTCGTCACCGCGATGAACAGCACCGAACCTGCGGCGACGACAGCACCCATCAGCGGCCAGAACCAGCCAAGCAGCAAGGTCGAGCCGACGAGCATGACGACGGATGGCAGCAGCGCAATCAGGATCGTGTCGTTGAGCAGGTCGAGCGCCCACATGCCGCGCGTTATCTTGCGCACCGTCGATCCGGCGAAGCTGTTGGCGTGCCAGTCGGTGGAGAAGCGCTGGACGCGGTGGAAGGCGTCGGCAGCGATATCCGCCATCATCTTCAACGTCAGCTCGACGATGGCCATGAAGGCGAGGTTGCGCAGCACGACACCGGTGAGAGCAAGGGCCACCAGCATCGAAAAGGCCGCCATCGCCGCATTCCACGCAACATCGTCGGCCGCAGCGCTACTGGCGACGGCATCGACCAGCCGGCCGGAATAGAGCGGGGTCAGCACGTCGGCCAAGGTCGACAGCAGGAACGTGCCCATAATGCCGGCAAGCCGCCACGGCTGACGCCGCCAATGGCTAAGCGTAAAACCAAGAACGCTACGAAAGGCGCCTGCGCGCAAATCTATTCGAAAACGAGTCATTATGTCATTCGGGCGCAAACGAGCCCGATCCCGGAAAGGTCGAAAATTGAAAAAACCGCGTTGGGAGCGAGTTAGCGCCCAGGAATGCGGAGGTTCGGCACACTTGGCGCTCGCCCGAATACGGGCGGCGACCGGCATCGACGAACGCCTGTTCTCAGCTCGGCTTCGCCGGAAAGGTAAAAACCTTCTGGCTTGCCGTTTGAGACCTAGGCTTCGCGGCCTCGCATAACGATGTCAAATCCTGGCATTCGGTCCTCCCCAAGGGGATCGCGGAAAGGCGTTTATAGAGACGCCTCAACGCCGCGCCAAGTCAGTAGATAGCCGAAAGAGCATCTGGTCCAAGCAGTGAGACGATTTTGCAACAATCGCCGGTTGTGCGCCGTCGTCGATCCGCTTCAGCCCGCCGGGACGCGGTGGAGGCGCATGGTGCGGCCGTCTGTGACCGGCCTGAAGCCTAACCCCGATCCCTGAACCGGTTGGTTATGGGATAGCGGCGGTCGCGGCCAAAGTTCTTCCTGGTGATCTTCACGCCTGGCGCCGCCTGCCGGCGCTTGTATTCGGCGACGTAGAGCAGGTGCTCGACGCGCGCCACCGTCGCCCGGTCATGGCCGCGCGCAACGATCTCGTCGACGCCCATCTCGTTCTCGACCAGACACTCCAATATGTCGTCGAGCACCGGATAGGGTGGCAGCGAATCCTGGTCGGTCTGGTTCTCGCGCAGTTCCGCCGATGGCGCCTTGTCGATGATGTTGTTCGGGATCACCTCGCCGGATGGACCGAGCGCGCCCGGCGGCACATGCGCGTTGCGCCAGCGCGACAACGCATAGACTTGCATCTTGTAGAGGTCCTTTATCGGGTTGAAGCCGCCATTCATGTCGCCATAGAGCGTGGCGTAGCCTACCGACATCTCGCTCTTGTTGCCGGTGGTGACGACCATCGAGCCGAACTTGTTGGAAATCGCCATCAGGATGGTGCCGCGGGCCCGGCTCTGCAAGTTCTCCTCGGTAATGCCTTCCTTGGTGCCCTCGAAAAGCTGGGTCAGCGCGTGCAGGAAACCCTCGACCGGCTCGAAGATCGGCACGATGTCGTAGCGGCAGCCGAGCGCGCGGGCGCAGTCTTCGGCATCCTTCAGCGAGTCCTTCGAGGTGTAGCGGTAAGGCATCATCAGCGCGCGCAGCCGTTCCTCGCCGAGCGCATCGACGGCAAGTGCTGCGCAGATCGCCGAATCGATGCCGCCGGAGAGGCCGAGCACCACATTCTTGAAGCCGTTCTTGTTGACGTAGTCGCGCAGGCCCAACATGCAGGCGCGATAGTCGGCCTCCTCCTTTTCCGGGATTTTCGACATCGGTCCATCAGAGCAGACCCAGACGTCGGAATTATTTCCATTTTGCGCGCCTGCGGCGACGCGGGTTCGCTTCCAGGTGGTGACGTTGACCGTCTCCTCGAACTGGCTCATCTGGAAGGCCAGCGTTTTGTCAGAACCTATGGCAAACGACGCACCGTCGAAGATCAGCTCGTCCTGGCCGCCAAGCTGGTTGGCATAGATGATCGGCAGGCCGCATTCGATGACCTGGCGGATGACGATCTGGTGGCGGACATCGACCTTGCCGCGATAATAGGGCGAGCCGTTCGGCACCAGCAGGATTTCCGCGCCGCTTTCGGCCAGCGTCTCGCAGACGGCGACATCGCCCCAGATGTCTTCGCAGATCGGGATGCCCAGCCGCACGCCGCGGAAATTGACCGGTCCCTGGATCTCGGGGCCCGCCTGGAAGACGCGCTTCTCGTCGAATTCGCCGTAATTCGGCAGGTCGAGCTTGTAGCGCTCGGCAAGGATTTTGCCGCCATCGGCAAAGATGATCGAATTATGCGTGCCGCTCTTGCGCTTCAGCGGCGTGCCGATGATGACGCCTGGGCCGCCGTCGGCGGTATCGCCGGCGAAATCCTCCGCCGCCCGCTCGCAGGCCTTCAGGAAAGCCGGCTTCAGCACCAGATCCTCGGGCGGATAGCCGGCAAGGAAAAGCTCGGTGAACAGCACGAGGTCGGCGCCCTGGCGGGCGGCATCCGCCCTCGCCTCGCGCGCCTTGGCGAGATTGCCGGCGACGTCGCCGACCGTCGGATTGAGCTGGGCGACGGCGATGCGCAATATGTCTGGAGCGGTCTTGTCGGTCATGCCTGTGGGTTTAGCGCGGCAAAATTCGTCGGGCAATGGCGTTCGTTTAGACCAAACGATCGGTCCTATTCGCCCATATATTCGCGCAGGGCTTCCGGCGAATGGTTCTCGCCGATCGACATTGCCAGAATGCGCGAAATGTGCCGGCGCGGCAGCCCGGTTTCCCCCACCCAGGTGTTGATCTGGGCCTGGATCTTGCCCAGATCCTTCTTCGATGTCGGGCGCTGCGCGATGTCGAGTCCGGCGTCGCGCAGCGATGCCGCCATGTCGGCCGAGACGATGAAGGCGTCCCACTCCAGCCAGCGCAGAAAATACTGGCCGGTATTGCCGCCGAGCCGGCTTCCATGCTTGCCGAGATAAGCCATCAACCCGATCTGGTCATCCGCCGGCCAATTGGCGAGGAACTTGCCGAAGCTGCCATGCTCCTTCGACACGCGCTCGACGAAGGCTGCGTTGTCGCGTACGGATTTGATCTTCTGCGGATTGCGCACGATGCGCTTGTCGGCGGTGAGATCGTGCCAGAAATCGTCCAGGTTGGAACAACAGCCGCCTCGGCTCGAAGCCGAGAAATGCCTCTTCGAAGCCCGGCCATTTCTGCTCGATGACACGCCAGACGAAACCGGCGGCAAAGACCCGCTCAGCCATAGTCGACAGGATGCGATCGTCCGCAATCTTCGCCACGGCAGCGTTGTCCGGCATAGACCCCAGCAGCGACGCCAACGCCGCCTCACCGCCTTTGCGTTTCGCCGCACGGGCGCGAATCTTCGCGAAATCAGGCATTTGGTGCATCCTCACACCGCTTTTGAGGCCCCGCATCTTCCTATATGGAAACGAGGCTGCCAAGCCGATGCGTTTTCGTATGGAGATATCCATGAACAAGACATTGCCCGAACTGGCCCATCGCTGGCTGAGGCAAACGCCGGAGAACTTGAGCGAGCTCGAAAGACGGGTGCTGCAGAGCGCAGTCGACCGCAAGCCCCTGTCGGAGAACATCAACGACAGTTTTGCCGGCATTCAGGGCGCGGGCGACCGTATCGCCGATACTATCGCGCGCGTCGGCGGCTCGTGGACGTTCATCCTGTCCTTCATCGCTTTCCTCGTTGTCTGGATCGGTGCCAATTGGTGGCTGCTGGGACGCGATTCGTTCGACCCCTACCCGTTCATCTTCCTCAATCTCGTCCTGTCGATGATCGCCGCGCTGCAAGCACCGGTGATCATGATGTCGCAGAACCGACAGGCCGCGCGCGACCGCATCGACGCCGCGCATGACTACGAGGTCAATCTCAAGGCCGAGATCGAGATCATGGCGTTGCACGAGAAGCTGGACGAGTTGCGCCACAGCCAAATCGTCGGCATGCAAAACGAGATCGAGCAGATGGCCACACAATTGAGGCGGCTCGACGAATGGCTCACCTCCCAAGCCTCGCACTCATGACGGAAGCCATCCATCGTCTCATTGAGCAATATGGGCTGGTCGCGGTTTTTCTGGGCTGCGTCGCCGAGGGCGAAAGCGCCGCCATTCTCGGCGGTTTTTTCGCGCATCAGCACGTCTTCGTGCCGTGGCAGGCCTTCCTCGCGGCAGCCATTGGCGCCTTCGTCGGAGACACGTTCTTTTTCATCCTCGGACGAAGCTTCGCCGACCATCAGTTCGTGATCAGGCTTAGAGGCCGGCCGGGCTTCAGCCACGCCTATCGCCTCGTCACCACCCATCCCAATATTTTCGTGCTGTCGAACCGCTACATCTACGGCCTGCGCCTGGTCGGTGGCATCGCGGCCGGGCTGTCGGGCATCGCGGCGGCGCGCTTCGTCATCCTCAACGCCATCTCGTCGGTGGTCTGGGCCGCCCTGTTCTGCGCTGTCGGCTATGTGTTCGGGCTGGGCGCGGAGCGCATCGTCGGCCAGGCGCTGGCCCGTCACGAGCGGCTGCTGATCGCTCTGGCCATCGGCATCGTCGTGGTCGTCCTCGCCCGGTTCGCCGCCCACTCCGTCGCCAAGAAGGAGCGCGCCAAGGGAAACTGATCGTCAGTCGATGCCGAGCGCGCGGTCGCCCTTCTCGAGGATCAGCGGAATGATCAGGTCTTCCTCGTCGGCGAGATGACGGGACAGCATGGCGATCAGCCGGCTGTTCTCGTCGGCATAGGCGTCGGCGGCGAAGCGCTGCTTGTCCTCGCTCTCCTGAAGCGTGCGGATGAAGGCATTCGCCGCCTCGGCATTGCGCTCCAGCCCTTCGTGGATGGTGTGGTGGTCGGCATCGAGAATTTCGAAACCGTGCTTCAGACGGGTCTCGGCCCTGGCGAAGACCGGAAAGTAGTGATGATCCTCGACGTTGTGGTGGCCATCGAGATTGCCGAGGAAATGGTTGAGGCGCGGCGCGAACCAGCGCGCGAATTCCAGCGCATTCTGCCTGCCCTCCCGGTAATCGCCAATGCCGCTGGTGAGCATGCCGCCAAGGTCGCGAAACATGTCGTGCCGCTGCAGCCACATATTGGCCACGCCGTGGATGTTGGCATGCGCCTGCCAGATCTCTCGCGGATATTTTTCGACCAGCCAGCGCAGATCGTTCGGCAGGCCCTCACGTTCGAGCAGCAGAAATCCGTCGGTATCGGCCATGTCGGTCTCTTCAATTGACCGGCATGTAGCGTCTGAAACGTCAGATCGGTACCCCGAGGATCCGCTCGATGACGGCGACGCCCCAGACGCCTGCAGCGATTATCACCGAAATAAGCACCGCCAGCGAACCGCAATCCTTGGCCAGCTGGATATCGATATTGAATTCCCGGCTGAACGCGTCGCATGCCGCCTCTATGCCGGTATTCAGCACTTCGATCATGATCATGAGCAGCACCGCGCCGATCAGCAGCGCATAGCCGCGCCACGATTCCGAAAGGAACCAGCCGAGCGGCAGCGCAAGCACGAGCAGCACCAACTCCAGCTGGAAGGCCTCCTCGCTGGCGGCCAGTTTGCGAAACGCCCGCACCGAGTTGTAAAAAGCGTCGATCAGCCGCTGCATGCCAAAACCCTTCGGAATCACCGGCAGGGGATAGCGCAATGGCTGGATCAAGGGAATAAGGCGGCCTCTTCAAAAATCAGGCGTCTGCAACCTTGATCGACGGCGTCGACTTCTCGAACTGCGGCAGCCCGTCGTCGATCGCGTAATAGTCCCCCTTGTCGCCGACGAAGATATGGCATTCCCCCTGAAGCCCGGTTGGCGCGTCGAACAGTCCGGCCAGGACCGAAACATAGCCATCGTCCGTCGGCTTCCAGAACAGCAGCGATCCGCAGTTCTTGCAGAAACCACGTCTGGCAAACGAAGATGCCTCGTACCAGGTGATGCTGTCCGCGCCCGTGATTGTGATGTTGGGGTCGGCAACATTGGTCGCGGCATAAAAATGCCCGCTCTGCTTCCGGCACTGCGAGCAATGGCAGTAGATAACATCGCGCAGCGGTCCTCGCGTCTGGAACCGCACCGCCCCGCACAGGCATGATCCAGTGTGATGGTCATCCATCTCGGCCTCCCACACGCAACCGCTATCTTTTTAGCAGGATTCCAGTTTTGCGACCGTCGCGCACGAGCAAATACGACGCCGGCCGGACGGTTTCGGGATTCTTGCTCCCCCACATGGCGCAGCCGGCTCGAAACGCTGACCACCTGGTCAATAAAAAAGCGCCGGTTTTCGGCCGGCGCTTTTAGTGAATCAAAGTTCAGGTCGCATCAGCCGTTGACGGCTTGCTTGTGCTGGACCGGATGGCTCTTCTTGAGCAGATCGGACACCAGGAACGCCAGCTCGATCGCCTGGTCGGCATTGAGGCGCGGGTCGCAATGGGTGTGGTAGCGATCCTGCAGTTCTTCGGCGGTGATGGCGCGGGCGCCACCGGTACATTCGGTGACGTTCTTGCCGGTCATCTCGATATGGATGCCACCGGGATGCGTTCCTTCGGCGCGATGCACCTCGAAGAAGGTCTGCACCTCCTTCAGGATGCGGTCGAACGGCCGTGTCTTGTAGCCGGCGGCCTCGATGGTGTTGCCATGCATTGGGTCGGACGACCACACCACACTGCGGCCTTCCTTCTGCACCGCGCGCACCAGCTTGGGCAGATGGTCGGCAACTTTGTCGGAGCCGAAGCGGGCGATCAGCGTCAGCCGGCCGGGCTCGTTTTCCGGATTGAGCAGGTCGATGAGCTGCAACAGGCCGTCCGGCGTCAGCGATGGGCCACATTTCAGACCGAGCGGGTTCTTGATGCCACGGCAGTATTCGACATGCGCATGGTCGGGCTGGCGCGTGCGATCGCCGATCCAGATCATGTGGCCGGAGGTGGCGTACCAGTCGCCCGAAGTCGAATCGACGCGGGTCAGCGCCTCCTCATAGCCGAGCAGCAGCGCCTCATGGCTGGTGTAGAAATCGGTCTCGCGTAGCGCGTAATTGGTCTCCGAGGTGATGCCGACGGCCTTCATGAAGTCCATCGTCTCGGTGATGCGGTTGGCGAGCGACTCGTATTTCTCGCCTTGCGGGCTGTCGGAGACGAAGCCGAGCATCCATTGATGCACGTTCTCCAGGCTGGCGTAGCCGCCCTGGGCGAAGGCACGCAAAAGGTTGAGCGTCGCCGCCGACTGGCGGTACGCCATCTCCTGTCTTGCAGGATCGGGAATGCGCGACTTGGCATCGAACTCAATGCCGTTGATGATGTCGCCGCGATAGCTGGGCAGCGTCACGCCGTCCTTGGTCTCATTGTCGGACGAGCGCGGCTTGGCGAACTGGCCGGCGACACGGCCGACCTTCACCACCGGCTGCGCGCCGGCGAAGGTCAGCACCACCGACATCTGCAAGAAGACGCGGAAGAAGTCGCGGATATTGTCCGCGCCATGCTCGGCGAAGCTCTCGGCGCAATCGCCGCCCTGCAGAAGGAATGCGTCACCGGCAGCGACGGCTGCAAGCTGCTTCTTCAGCTTGCGTGCCTCACCTGCAAAAACCAACGGCGGAAACGTGGCGAGCTGGGCTTCCGTGTTCCTCAGCGCGGCAAGGTCTGGATAGGCGGGAACCTGCTGGATCGGCTTAGCTCTCCACGAAGTCGGCGACCATTTCGTCATCGAAGCACCCAACGCTCTTTCACGCGGACGCCATCGCCCGCCAATCCGCCCCATATGGGGTCGCGGCTCCATACACGAAGCCGATTTCCTATTCTAGACCGGAATCTCAGCGCTGGCGAATGGTGGCCGGCGGCTCACTATTCCTTCGCCGACAGTGCGAGATAGAAGAAGCCCAGCCCCAGCAGCAGACATGATGGGCTGTAGAACAAGGTATCGTACCTGGCGAAACGCGTGGTTCTGACCCGCTTGAACAGCCCGAAATATCTGGACCAGCTCAACGCCCGCGCAGTGAAGATGGCCGCCCACAAGATGATGCCTGCCTTCAGCAACTGTTGCGACAGCGACAAGCGGACCAGTCCGACGAGCCCAAGAACCAGCAGAAGCACCAGCGCCAGTATCAACCCAACCGCTATCGCGCCAAAGGCCGTTTCCTTAATAGCCGGAGTGCCGTCTTCGTGTTGCGGGAGCGCAACGCCGGCGCCGATGTGACCGCCGAAACCCCAGTAAATATGAAAGCCGGCGCCGAGTAGCAGAATAGCCGAGCAGAGAGCGACAATCGCTATCGTCATGCCTGTCGGGCTGCCTCGTTCAGGCGCTTGAGTTGCCGACCAAGCCCGCCCGTCAGGTCGAGTGCAAGCATGCGCAGCAGCGCAACGGCGCTCCACAACGGCCGGTCCGCGAAAGGCTTATTGCTGTTGTGCTCAAGCAAAGGATGGGTGAGCAAGGCAGCGAGATAGAAGAAGGGAATGATGATCAGGAAGACCCACCAGACGAGAAGAAAAGATGCCGCAACCCCGGCGATCGGCGCGAAAAACAGGCCGAGGTAATGGATAAACCGGGTTGAAGGTTTTGAATGGCCAGAGAGATAGCCGAGCCAGTATTCATCGAAGGTTTGCGAGCTCATGGATTGCCCCCTTCAGCGATGCGTTTCAAGACCATCTGAACCCTTAGGCAAAAATACTTAAATGGCTCCAATCGCCGCACATCTCGGGAGAGTTCCCAATTTTTTGCGCGTCGGTTACTGTTTCCTTTCAACATAGAACTATTAGCGGCAGCCTTCGCCGCAAAGCGCAAGCCAAGTGCTACGCAGCCTTCTCCACCAGCCGTGCCAGCTGCGTCATGACAACCGCTGACCCCGCCAGCCGCTTTTCCGGCGTTGGCCAGTCGCGGCTGAAGAGGACGCTCTGGTCCGGCCGGATCTTGGCTAGCGAACCCTGTTCGCCGATGAGCTTGACCAGCCCGACCGGATTGGGGAATTCCCGCTTGCGGAAATGGATGACGACGCCTTTCGGCCCAGCATCGAGTTTTTCGACATTGGCCTTGCGGCAAAGCGCCTTGATGAAGACGATCTTCAATAAGTGTTTTACCTCTTCCGGCAGCGTCCCGAACCGGTCGATCAACTCGGCGCCGAAAGCGTCAATCTCCTCGGTGTTTTCCAGATCGCCGAGGCGGCGATAGAGCGCCAGCCTGAGCTGCAGGTCCGGGACATAGCTTTCCGGGATCATCACCGCCGTGCCGACGGCGATCTGCGGCGACCAGCCGCCGTCCTGCACCTCGCCGGAATCCTTCACTTCGGCCACCGCCTCCTCCAGCATCTGCTGGTAGAGTTCGAAGCCGACCTCCTTGATGTGGCCCGACTGCTCTTCGCCAAGCAGATTGCCGGCGCCGCGGATATCGAGGTCGTGGCTGGCCAGCTGGAAACCGGCGCCGAGCGTATCGAGCGATTGCAGCACCTTCAGCCGACGCTCGGCTGTATCGGTTAGCTTGCGGTTGGCAGGCAGCGTGAACAGCGCATAGGCGCGCACCTTCGAACGGCCGACGCGGCCACGCAACTGATAGAGCTGCGACAGGCCGAACATGTCGGCGCGATGCACAATCAGCGTGTTGGCAGTCGGTATATCGAGGCCGGATTCGACGATGGTGGTCGACAACAGCACATCATATTGGCCGTCATAGAAAGCGTTCATGATGTCGTCGAGTTCACCGGGCGGCATCTGGCCATGGGCCACCGCCAATTTCAGTTCGGGCACCGATTCGCGCAGGAAATCATGGATTTCCGCGAGATCGCTGATGCGCGGCACGACATAGAAGGAATGGCCGCCACGGTAGCGCTCGCGCAGCAACGTCTCGCGGATGACCAGCGGATCGAAGGGCGAGATGAAGGTGCGCACCGCCATACGGTCGACCGGCGGCGTGGCGATCAGCGACAGCTCGCGCACGCCGGTCAAGGCAAGCTGCAGCGTTCGCGGGATCGGCGTTGCCGACAAAGTCAGAACGTGGACGTCGGTCTTCAGATCCTTCAGCCGCTCCTTGTGCTTGACGCCGAAGTGCTGCTCCTCGTCGATGATCAGCAGGCCAAGATTCTTGAACGAGATCGAGGAGCCGAGCAGTGCATGCGTGCCGACGACGATGTCGACCTGGCCTTCGGCGATGCCCTTCTTGGTCTCCGCCAGTTCCTTGGCGCCGACCAGCCGCGAGGCCTGGGCGACGCGGATCGGCAGGCCGGAGAAGCGCTGCGAGAAGGTCTTGAAATGCTGGCGCGATAGCAATGTCGTCGGCACCACTATGGCCACCTGAAAGCCTTCCATCGCCCCAATGAAGGCGGCGCGAAGTGCAACTTCGGTCTTGCCGAAGCCGACATCGCCGCAGATCAGCCGGTCCATCGGCTTTCCGGCGCCCAGATCATCCATCACCGAGTCGATCGCCATCTGCTGGTCGTCGGTCTCCTCATAGGGAAAACGCGCCGCAAACTCGCCATAGAGGCCTTCCGCCGGCACCAGCGCCGGTGCGGCCCGCATCTGCCGCTCGGCGGCGATGCGGATCAGCTGCCCGGCCATGTCGAGCAGGCGCTTCTTCAGCCGCGCCTTGCGCGATTGCCAGGCGCCGCCGCCAAGCTTGTCGAGCGTCGCTTCGGCCGAATCCGAGCCATAGCGCGACAGCAGCTCGATGTTTTCCACCGGCAGGAACAGCCGGTCGTCGCCGGCATAGTGGATTTCGAGGCAATCATGCGGCGCACCGACCGCCTCGATGGTGCGCAGCCCGATGAAGCGGCCAATGCCGTGATCGGCATGGACGACGATGTCGCCGGCCGACAACGCCGAAGCCTCGGCGATGAAGTCGGAAGCGCGCTTCTTGCGCTTCGAGCGACGGATCAGCCGGTCGCCGAGAATGTCCTGCTCGGCGACGACGACCAGTTTTTCGGTCTCGAAGCCGGATTCGAGCGGCAGCACGGCCAATCCGGCCTGTCCAGGCTCGAGCCTTTCGGCTTCGGCAAGCGTCGCCACCGGCTTCAGGTTGCCAAGGTGATGCTCGGCCAGGATCTGGCCGAGCCGGTCGAGCGAGCCTTCGGTCCAGCCGGCGACGATGACGCGGCGGCGGGCGGCACGCTCGTCGGCGATGTGTTTTACGACAACGTCGAAGACGTTGGCGTTAGGATCGGCGCGTTCCTCGACGAAGCTCCGGCCATGGCGCGAACCGGCATGGAACACCTTTTTCGCGCCTGCATCCGGCGCGTCGAAGGACGTGAAGTCGATCGCTTCGCGCGGGCCAAGCGAGGCGATCAGGTTCTCGGGCGACAGATAGAGCAGATCCGGCGGCACCGGCTTGTACGGCACCGCGTCCTTCAAGGCGCCGTCGGCCTGCTTCTTGCGCGCTTCGTAGTGGTCTAGGATCAGCGTATGGCGTTCGGCCAGTGCCTCATGCGCCAGATGATCAAACACCACGGGCGCGTCGGGCAGATAGTCGAACACGGTTTCCAGCCGCTCATAGAAGAACGGCAGCCAGTGCTCCATGCCGGCAAACCGCCTGCCCTCGCTGACCGCCGCATAGAGCCCATCGTCGCGGGAGGGTGCGCCAAAGGCTTCGATGTAGGCGCGGCGGAAGCGGCTGATGGTTCCGGGCGTCAGCGCCACCTCGCTCATCGCCTGCAGCGCCATCGATTTGCGTTGGCCGGTGCTGCGCTGCGTTGCGGTGTCGAAGACGCGGATCGATTCCAGCGTATCACCGAAAAAGTCGAGGCGCAGCGCCTCCGTCCAGCCGGGCGCGAAGAGGTCGAGAATGCCGCCGCGCACCGCAAATTCGCCGATGCCGCGCACCGTCGGCACCCGCTCGAAGCCGGAAGTCTCCAGCCGCGACACCAGTACGTTCATGTCGATCTGGTTGCCGGGCTTGGCGTGGAAGGTCTGCGCCTCGACGAGTTCCGCTGGCGGAATGCGCTGAAGCAATGCATTCGCGGTGGTGAGGACGACTGCACGGTGCGGCTTCTTCGCTAGCGCAATCATTGCGGCCAGTGCATCGAGCCGCCTTGCGGCGGCATCGGCGCCGGGCGAGACGCGGTCGTAAGGCAGGCAATCCCAGGCCGGCAGTTCCAGCACCGGCAGGCCCGGCGCGGCAAAGGAAAGCGCCTCGACGATAGCCGGCAGGCGCTGCCCATCGCGCGCCACGAACAGCACCGGCTTGTCAGGTGCGATCTCGTGCGCAGCCTGCACCAGCGCAAAGGCTTCGTAGCCGTCGGCGACGCCATCGACGATGAACTGGCCGGCGCGGCCTTTCGGCAGACCGATCGTAGGGATAAGGCTCATGGCTACACGTTGTTCAGAAGGTCATGGCCCGGCGCGAGGCCAGGATTTTTTGCAGGACGGCACAATCCATATCCGCCGGAACCGGGCGCTCGCCGGTGACGATGGGCAGGAATTCGGTGTCGGGAATGTCGAGAAGCCTTTCATATTGGTCGATTTCGTCGCCGGTCAAGGCGCCGATCTCGGCATCGGCGAAGCTGCCGAGTATCAGGTCCATCTCGCGCATGCCGCGGTGCCACGAACGAAACAGAAGCTTGCGGCGGCGGGCGTCGAGCCCCTCGCTTGATCGTGTCGTTCCGGTCATCGTGCAACATCCTTGCCCAGGCGGCGCATATAGCGTGGATAGAAGGCGGTGTCAGCCTTGCGCTACGGCCGGCGCAACATAAGCTGACATCATGCGTCCCTCCCTCCTCGATCCGCTGTTTGTCCCGATCACCTCGCTTGCCGGCGTCGGGCCGAAGGTTGGTGCGCTGATCGAGAAAGTCGTGGCGGCCGATCTCGGCGACCGGGCCGCGCGCGCCGGCGACCTCTTGTTCGTGCTGCCGCATACTGTCATCGACCGCCGCAACCGGCCGGGCATCGCCGGCTCGGCCGAAGGCGCCATCGTCACGCTCGACGTCCGCATCGACCGCCACCAGCCGCCGCCGCGCGGCAACAGATCGGTGCCTTACCGGGTCTACGCCCATGACGACACCGGCGAGATCGCGCTGACCTTCTTCCATGCTCATGCTGCCTATCTCGAAAAGGCAATGCCCGAAGGCGAGCATGTCGTCGTCTCGGGCCGCATGGAATGGTTCAACGGCCGCCCGACCATGGTTCATCCCGATCACATCGCACTTGCCGGCGACGCGGAAAACCTGCCGCTGGTCGAGCCGGTCTATCCGCTGACCGCCGGGCTATCGGGCAAGGTGCTGCGCCGGGCTATCGGCCAGGCGCTCGCACGCTTGCCGGTGCTGCCCGAATGGCAGGACGGCGAGTTCCTGCGCCGCCACACCTTTCCTGCCTTCGGCGATGCGCTCACTCGCATCCATAACCCGGCCGACCCGATCGACGTCTCCGTCGACGGCGCAGCGTGGCGACGCCTTGCCTATGACGAGTTTTTGGCAGGCCAGGTGTCGCTGGCGCTGGTCCGGGCCAAGGTCCGCCGCTTATCGGGCCGGCCACTCGTCGGCGACGGCCGCATCGTCGACAGGGTGCGCGCCGCGCTCCCCTATTCGCTGACGGTGTCGCAGGAAATGGCGCTTGCCGAAATCAACGCCGATCTCGGCGACCCTGAACGCATGCTGCGTCTCTTGCAGGGCGATGTCGGCGCCGGCAAGACGGTGGTCGCGCTGCTCGCCATGGCGCGTGCCGTCGAGGCCGGCGGCCAGGCGGCATTGATGGCGCCGACCGAAATCCTGGCGCGCCAGCATCTCGCAACCATCACCCCTTTGGCGGAAAGGGCCGGCTTGCGCATCGCCATCCTCACCGGCCGCGAAAAGGGCCGCGAGCGCGCCGACACGCTGACCGGCCTGGCCAATGGCGACATCGACATCGTCGTCGGCACCCATGCGCTGTTCCAAGAAACGGTGACGTTCCATGACCTCGTGTTCGCCGTCGTCGACGAGCAGCACCGTTTCGGCGTCCACCAGCGCCTTGCCATCACCGCCAAGGGCGATGCGCCCGACATGCTGGTGATGACGGCAACGCCGATACCGCGGACGCTGGTGCTGACCGCCTTCGGCGACATGGACGTGTCCAAGCTGACGGAAAAGCCGGCCGGCCGCCAGCCGATCCGCACCGTCACTTTGCCGCTCGAACGGCTCGACGAGCTGATCGGCCGCATGCTCGACGCCGTCGCCGACGGCCAGAAAATCTACTGGATCTGTCCGCTGGTCGAGGAATCCGAGGAAATCAAGCTGATGTCGGCCGAGGACCGTTTTGTCTCGCTGAAGCCGCTGTTCGGTGATCGGATCGGCCTGGTGCATGGCCGCATTAAAGGCGCCGACAAGGACGAGGCGATGCGCGCCTTCAAGCAGGGTGATACGCGCATCCTGATCGCCACCACCGTCATCGAGGTCGGCGTCGATGTGCCGGACGCGACGATCATGGTCATCGAGCATGCCGAGCGTTTTGGCCTTGCCCAGCTGCACCAATTGCGCGGCCGGGTCGGGCGCGGCGACAAGCCATCGTCGTGCGTGCTGCTCTACAAGGACCCGCTTGGCGAGACGGCAAAACGCCGGTTGTCGGTGATGCGCGAGACCGAGGACGGCTTCCGCATAGCCGAAGAGGATCTGAAGCTGCGCGGCGAAGGCGAGTTGCTCGGCACCCGCCAATCCGGCACGCCGGGCTTCCAGGTGGCGCGCATCGAGGCGCATGCCGACCTGCTCGAAGCCGCCCGCGACGATGCGCGGCTGATCCTGTCGCGCGATCCGGAACTGCAATCCGAACGCGGCACGGCGTTGCGCCTGCTGCTCTATCTGTTTGGCCGCGACGAGGCCGTGCGGCTCCTGCGCGCCGGCTGAGGCATGGTGTCGAGCGGCGGATTGGCAAGCGCGCCGTGGATCTGCTCACCGTTCACCGTCACCATTTTGACCGCCGGCGCCACCAGGCCGGCCGACACGATCAGCTTGGCTCCGTCCTCAATCGTCATGTCGAGCAGCACGATGTCAGATTTCGGCACATACATCAGAAAGCCCGTGGTCGGGTTGGGCGTACACGGCATGAACACGGCAATCAGCGGATCGCCTTTCTGGTCGAGCTTCTGATTGATCTCGGTTTCCTTCTCGCTGGCGACGAAGACCAGCGACCAGACCCCCTTGCGCGGATATTCGACCAACCCGACCTGGCGGAACATGTCGCCCTTGTTCGATAGCACCGTCTCGAAAATCTGCTTCAGCGAACCGTATATGCCGCGCACCAGCGGCATGCGGCCAAGCAGGCGCTCGCCGAAATTGACGATGGCGCGGCCGACGATATTGGCGGTCAGGAAACCGATGAAGGTGATGAGGATCAGGGCGACGATCAGCCCAAAACCCGGAACCGGAAACGGCAGATAGGTGTCAGGATTGTAACGTGCCGGAATATAGGGTTTCACCCAGGAATCGACCCAGCCGATAAGCGACCAGGCAATGTAGGCGGTGATCGCCAATGGCGCGCAGACGACGAAGCCGGTCAGGAAATAGTTTCTCAGCCGGGTCATGCCTGAGGTCTTGAGAGCATCGGACATGGTTCACCGCAGCGTGTGTTTGCAACGCGACACTACTGAACCCGAAGGCGCTTTGGAATGGCGAAGTTTTTAAAAGATCAACTATGCCGTGGCTTCCAGCGGTTCGATCTTCTCGAGCTCCGGTGCGAGTTTCTTCGCCTCGGTTTCAAGTTCATAAGCCTGCTGAAAATTCATCCAGAATTCCGGCGTGGTGTTGAAGAACCTGGCGAGGCGAAGCGCGGTATCAGGAGTCAGGCCGATCTCTTCCTTGGCAATGCGTTCGATACGGGTAGCGGAAGATTGAGCTTCTTCGCCAGCGCACCGGCACTCATACCAAGCGGGACGAGATATTCCTCGCGCAGGAACTCTCCGGGGTGAATTGGACGTACGAGTCTCAATGCCATGTCAGCCCAGCCACTCAACTTGAGGGCGAAACTTACTCCACCGTCACCGATTTCGCCAGATTGCGCGGCTGGTCGACGTCCGTGCCCATGAACACAGCGGTGAAATAGGCGAGCATCTGGATCGGCAGCGCGTAGATGATCGGCGAGATGATTTCCGGCACGTCCGGCAAAACGATCGTCTCCATCGTCTTGACCGTGGCGTGTGCGGCGCCCTTGCTGTCGGTGATCAGGATGATCTTGCCGCCGCGTGCCGCGACCTCCTGCATGTTCGACACGGTCTTTTCAAAGATGCGGTCATGCGGGGCGATGACGATGACAGGCATGTTCTCGTCGATCAGCGCGATCGGGCCGTGTTTCAACTCGCCGGCGGCATAGCCTTCGGCGTGGATATAGGAAATTTCCTTGAGCTTCAGCGCGCCTTCCATGGCCAGCGGAAAATTGGTGTCACGACCGAGATAAAGCACGTTTTTGTAGTGCGAAAGGTCGCGCGCGATCTTTTCGATCTGCCCGTCGAGCTTCAGCACCTGGTTGGCATAACGCGGCGCTTCGGACAGCTCCCGCACCAGGGTCTTCTCCTGCTCACGCGAAATCGTTCCGCGCGCCACGCCCGCCCGCACCGCCAGCGAGGCCAGCACGGAAAGCTGACAGGTGAACGCCTTGGTCGAGGCGACGCCGATTTCCGGGCCGGCCAATGTCGGCAGGATGACGTCGGATTCACGCGCCATGGTCGATTCGCGCACATTGACCACCGCGCCGATCTTCATGCCGGCCTTGCGGCAGTAGCGCAGCGAGGCCAGCGTGTCCGCGGTCTCGCCCGATTGCGAGATGAAGAAGGCGGCGTCTGTCTTCGACAGCGGCATCTCGCGGTAACGGAACTCCGAGGCGACATCGATGTCGACCGGCAGCCGCGCATAGCGCTCGAACCAGTATTTGCTGATCAGCCCGGCCAGATAAGCGGTGCCGCAGGCGGAAATCGCCAGCCGGTCGATCTTGGCGAAATCGAACGGCAGGTCGAGCGGCTTCGACACGCCGCCGACGAAATCGACATAATGCGCCAGCGTGTGCGAGATCACTTCCGGCTGCTCATGGATTTCCTTTTCCATGAAATGGCGCCGGTTGCCCTTATCGACCATGAAGCTGGTGCTGAGCGATTGCTGGCGCTTGCGGTCGACCTTGTTGCCGTCCATGTCAAAGATGCCGACTTCGTTGCGGCGCACCACCGCCCAGTCGCCGTCTTCCAGATAGGTGATCGAATTGGTGAACGGGGCAAGCGCGATGGCGTCGGAGCCAAGGAACATCTGGCCGTCGCCATGGCCGACGGCCAGTGGCGGGCCGTTGCGCGCGCCGACGATCAGATCCTCGTCGCCCTTGAACATGATGGCGAGCGCAAAGGCGCCTTCCAGCCGCTTCAGCGCCTGATGTGCGGCCTCGACCGGCTTCAGCCCCTTGGCCAGTTCGCGCGCCACCAGATGCGCGACGACCTCGGTGTCGGTCTGCGACGAGAAGCTGTAGCCGTCGCGCATCAATTCGCCACGCAATTCGGCGAAATTCTCGATGATGCCATTGTGGACGATGGCGACGCCGTCGGAAAAATGCGGATGCGCATTGGTCTCGTTCGGCACGCCATGCGTGGCCCAGCGCGTGTGGCCGATGCCGATCATGCCGTCGAGCGGTTCGTCCTTCAGCCGGCGCTCGAGATTGACCAGCTTGCCTTCGGCACGGCGACGGTCAAGCTTGCCGTGCTCGATCGTGGCGACGCCGGCCGAGTCATAGCCGCGATATTCGAGCCGTTTCAGCGCATCGACGATGAGCGGCGCGACCGGCGAGTTACCGACAATTCCAACGATACCGCACATGGCGCTTGCCCCCGACTCCGACTTCAAACCCGGCGCTATTTAGAGACTGCCGGGCTGCCGCGAAAAATCACATTGCATTTCGTCCGGTATCAGCCGGAACGGTCCTGCACAGATGCACCATGACAGAACGCTCTTGCAATCCGGTTATCGCAATTGCTCAGATTCTTCGCGCATGTATGCTATCTCGCCTCAACGGCCCCTGAAATCGGTCAAAGACATGATGCGATCATGAAACGAACGAATTGACACGGTGACGCTATGGCGTCCGGTTGGGCCGCACGAACTGGAGTTGATCCAGAAGTCAGGGATGCGCGCCTTTCCCCTCGACTTGCCGATCAGCCGATCTTCTATCCGGTAACGAGCGAGGCCTATGCCACCCAGATCGCCCGCGACTGGAATGTGCCTGCGAGCGGATCAGTTTCGTGACGCGTTTCGAGGTGCGTCGCAGCTTTCTGGACCGTTACAGTGTCCAGCATGCCGGCAGCAGGGCGCATCTGGAATACTGGATCTCGGCCGAAGACCTGCCCGCCTTCAACGATGCAATCGTTGGCGAAATCGAGCTTGTCGCCGAGTTCCGTTAGGCTAGCCTTTTTTGCGGGCCGCCGCGGCCGAAGCGAACCGTTCGCGCAACTCCTTGCCCTTGCCGGGCAGAGTCCGCTGTCGGGCGCGGCCGAAGGCCAACGCATCGTCGGGCACGCTTTCGGTGATGACGCTGCCCGAGGCGATGTAGCCGCCCTTGCCGATCGACACCGGCGCCACCAGCGAGGAGTTCGAGCCAATGAACGCGCCTTCGCCAATATCGGTGAAGAATTTCGAATAGCCGTCATAGTTGCAGGTGATGGTGCCGGCGCCGATATTGGCGCCCGCGCCGATGCGGGCATCGCCGATATAGGTCAGGTGGTTGACCTTGGCGCCCTCCTCGACGATCGCCTGCTTGACCTCGCAGAAATTGCCGACCTTGGACTTGTTTCTCAGATCGGCCCCGGGCCGCAGCCGCGCGAACGGCCCGACATCGCAATTCGACGCGATGGTGGCGCCTTCGATATGGCTGAAGGCATGGATCTTGGCGCCCGTGGCGATTTTCACGCCCGGCCCGAACCAGACATTCGGTTCGACGATCGTATCGGCGCCGATCTCGGTGTCGTACGAGAAGAACACAGTTTCAGGCGCAATCAGTGTCACCCCGGAAAGCATCGCTTCATGCCGTCGACGCGCCTGCCAGATACCTTCCGCCTGGGCAAGCTCGGCACGGTTGTTGATGCCGAGCGCGTTGTCGAAACTGGCTTCGGTGGCGACGACATCAAGTCCCTGCGCAGCGGCGATCTCGACGATGTCGGTGAGATAATACTCGCCCTTGGCGTTCTTGCTGCCGACCGCATCGAGCAACTTCAGCGCGTGCCTGCCGGCGACCGCCATCAGCCCGCCATTGCAGAAGGTGATTTTCTTCTCCTCGTCCGAGCAGTCCTTCTCCTCGCGGATGGCCACGAGCTTGCCGACCTTTTCGATCAGCCGGCCATAGCCGGAAGGATTTTCTGTGCGGAAGCCTACCACGACGACAGCCGCACCTTCCGCCAGCTTCAGCCGCGCTGCGGCGAGTGCCTCCGGATCAATCAGCGGCGTGTCGCCGAACATCACCAGAATGTCGTCATAACCCTTTGATATTGCTGCGCGTGCGGCAAGCACGGCGTGCGCGGTGCCGAGACGTTTTTCCTGGACGAAAGCCTCGGCCTTCGGCGCGAACTTGAGTGCCGCCTTGCGCATCTCGTCGCCGCCATGGCCGATCACCAGCGCCAGATCGCCGCTGCCGGCGGCTTCGGCCGCCTTCACGACATGGGCGACCATCGGCAGGCCGGCGATTTGGTGCAGCACTTTCGGCACGGCACTCTTCATGCGCGTGCCTTCGCCTGCGGCGAGGATGATGGAAAGGCAGGATCTCTGGCTCATGGAATGGCAACCGTTGAAAAGGGATCTGGAATCGAAGCGTTAGTAGCACCGGCGCCATGCTGCACCAATGCGGTTAAATTCCGGTGAGACGGCGAGCCCTCCAACCGCTTACATCCGCGACACGCTCAAGCCGATCGGCTCAGGCAGCTTCCGCCCCGTTACGTGACGCGAAGGCCGGAGCCCGGCCACGGCCATATTGCCGCGGCGAACAGTTCATGACCCGCTTGAAGGCTGTGCTGAAGGCGCTTTCGGATTCATAGCCGAGCGACAGCGCAATGACGGACACGGGATCGCTGGAATTCGCCAGCCTGTCCCCGGCCAGCAACATTCGCCAGCGCGTCAAATAGTCCATGGGCGAAGCGCCGACCGTCTCCTTGAATCTGAGCGCAAAGGTCGATCGCGACATGCCGGCCCGTTCCGCCAACTCCTGCAATGTCCAGCCATGCGCCGGATCGTCATGCATGGCGCTGATCGCCGCGCCCATCTGTTTGTCCGCCAAGGCAAAGAGCCAGCCGACGCCGCCTCTCAGTCCTTCCGAAAGATGCAGCCGCAGCGCCTGAACCAGCATCATGTGGGCGAGATGCTGAATCACCAGAAAGCCACCCGGCTGCGGCTCGCGCAGTTCCTGCATCATCCGCTCCACAGACCAGCGAAGCGCCGACTGGTCCGACTCTTTGCGGATATGCACAATGGCTGGCAGCATCCGCAACAGGATGCCGGCATGGTTGCCACCAAGCGCGAAGCGGCTGCTGACAAGAAAGAAATCACCGCCGCCATTGTGGATCACGACACCGCCGGCCCGCGCTGGCGGAAAAATCTTGACGGCTTCAACAGGCGTCAAGCTCATGTCGCTTGCAAGACGGAAAGGCCGTCCGCTCGGCAGCAGGAAGCAGTCCCCCGTTCCCAGGCGCACTGCGTCGGCAACGCCCTCCACCGACAGCCAGCACCGGCCGGAGACCACCGCTCCGGTCTTGATGCTTTGCTGCTGGTCGGGGAACTGGATCGACCATTCACCACCCGCGTCGAAGCCGGCTGACATATAGTTTCGCGGCTTCAGCAGCGAGAGCACATCTGAAAGGGGATCCATGGGTCATCCCGGACGATTGCAAAGATAATACGGACTTTACCGCATAGATCGTATTTTCTCAAGCGCCTATCACGACACCACCGGACCGCGAACATGGTCGTGGTCAGAGTAACAAGGAGAAGTCGTGATGCGTGTTTTCGTTACCGGGGCGACCGGATTCGTCGGTTCTGCCGTCGTTCAAGAACTCATCGGCGCCGGCCATCAGGTGCTCGGTCTCGCCCGCTCGGAGGCGTCGGCCAAGTCGCTGGCCGCTACCGGAGCGGAGGTGCATCGAGGTGACCTCGAAGACTTGGAAAGCCTGCGCAGGGGCGCGGCCGTCGCGGATGGAGTGATCCATACTGGCTTCAACCATGACTTCTCGAAATTCGCGCAAAACTGCGAGATGGACCGGCGCGCCATCGAGGCGTTGGGGGGCGTACTCGAAGGCTCCCAGCGTCCCCTGCTCGTCACCTCCGGAACCGCGCTCCAGGCGCGGGGCCGCATCGCGACCGAGGAAGATGCGCCTGTCCCCGCGTCCGCCTCGTATCCTCGCGCCTCCGAAGCGACAGCCGCCGCGCTGGCGGCGCGCGGCGTGCGCGCATCGGTTGTCCGTCTTCCCCCGTCGGTCCATGGCCAGGGCGATCACGGCTTTGTTCCGATCCTCATCGACCTTGCTCGCAGGAAGGGCGTGTCGGCCTATGTCGGCGAAGGGCTCAACCGCTGGCCCGCAGTGCATCGGTTCGATGCCGCCCGCGTCTACCGGCTTGCGCTCGAGCACGGCGCCGGCGGCGGGCGCTATCACGCGATCGCCGAAGAGGGCGTGCCATTCAAGGACATCGCCAGCGTGATCGGTCGGCGTCTGAACGTACCCGTGGTCGCCAAGTCCCCGGAAGAAGCGGCCGGCCATTTCGGCTGGTTCGCGATGTTCGCGGCGATGGATGTCCCGACCTCGAGCGAACGGACCCGGGCGCTGCTGAGGTGGGAGCCGAGCGGACCCGGGCTCATCGCCGATATCGACCAGCCGGGCTATTTCGAAGGCTGAACAGACCACGTCGCGGGGGGGGCGGGGTGCGCCCCCGCCCCCCCCCGCGGCCCCCCCGGCGGGCACCCCTAACCCAATCCCCCCCCCCCCCCCAAAATAAGGCCCGCCCGCTGGGCCCCCCCCCCCCCCCCCCCGCCGG